>JAEUKG010000740.1 GCA_016794325.1 Myxococcales bacterium
CACTGCTTGCCCGACGGGGTCGTCACGACGCACCCGCCGATCCCCGGATAGGACTCCACCGCGTAGTCGGGGAGCGGGATGGAGAGCGCGGCGGCGGACGTGCCGGTCTCGGTCTCGTCGGCGCGGAGCTCGTCGGCGCCGGGGGCGGCGCACCCGGCGGCGAGGGGGAGCAAGGTCAGGGCGAGGAGGGGGAAGAGCTTCGTCATGGGACGACTCTGCTTTCGGTGCGCAGGCTCCGCAAGCGCCGGAGCCGAAGCTCACCGAGTGATCAGCGACCTTCATCCTCCGCGCATCCGCCGCTGATGCCCCGCGAATCTCGGCCGGCGCCGCGGTGCAGGAGCGGCGGGCCTACGCAGCGGTTGCGCCGGCGAGCTCGCCCC
The DNA here is from genome assembly GCA_016794325.1 of Myxococcales bacterium. Lineage (GTDB taxonomy): Bacteria > Myxococcota_A > Polyangia > Polyangiales > Polyangiaceae > SXNL01. The sequence continues at coordinate 381 of JAEUKG010000740.1, forward strand.
TCCCCGCCTCGGCGCCTCGGAAGCGCGCGGCCTCGCGCCCCGCCGGCGGGCACGCGCCGTGCTAGGGCCCCGACATGCGCTGGGCGATCGTCGCGGTCCTCCTCGTTCACGGCCTGATCCATTTCCTGGGAGTGGCGAAGGCGTACCGCCTGGCCGAGCTGCCGGCGCTGAAGCTCCCTATCTCGCGCGGGATAGGCGCGCTCTGGCTCGCGGCGGGCGTCTTCGTCCTCGCGACCGCCGTCGCCCTCGTCGCGCGACCGAGCGCGGCGTGGATGATCGCCGCGGCCGCGGTCGTGGCCTCGCAGGCCGTCATCGTCTCGTCGTGGTCCGACGCGCGCGTGGGGACGCTCGCCAACGTCGTGCTCGTCGGCGTGGCCGTCGTCGGCTTCGCCGCCTACGGTCCGCTCGGGATGCGCGCCGAGCACGAGGCGGCGTCGCGCCGCGTCCTCGCGGAGGTGGTGCCCGCGCGGACCGTCACCGAGGACGACCTGCGCGGCCTGCCCGCGCCGGTGCAGCGCTACCTGCGCGTCACCGGCTCGGTCGGGAGGCCGCAGATCGCGAGCTTCCACGCGACGTTCCGGGGGCGCATCCGCGGGGGTCCCGCGGAGCCGTGGATGGAGTTCACCGCCGACCAGGCGAGCTCGTACGGCCCGCTCCCCGAGCGCTACTTCCTCATGGACGCGACGATGAAGGGCCTCCCAGTCGACGTGTTCCACCGCTTCGCGTGCGACGGGGCGACCTTCAGCGTGCGCGTGCTGTCGCTCGTCACGGCGGTCGAGGCCAAGGGCCCGGAGATGAACCGCTCCGAGACGGTCACCCTCTTCAACGACCTCGCCGTCTTCGCGCCCGCGCGGCTCGCCGATCCGGCGATCCGCTGGGAGGCGATCGACGACCGCTCCGCCCGCGCCCACTACACCCGAGGCGCGGAGACGATCGCGGCGACGCTCTTCTTCGACGAGCGCGGCGAGCTCGTCGACTTCGCGTCCGACGACCGGTCGCAGGCCTCGCCCGACGGCAAGAGCTTCGCGCGGCTGCGTTGGACGACGCCGGTGCGCGACTACCGCGAGCGCGGCGGCCGGCGGGTCTCCACCCACGGCGAGGCGCGCTGGGACGCCCCCGGCGGGAGCTACGCGTACGTCGAGATGGACCTCGTGAGCCTCGAGTACCGCGAGACCGCTGCTGGGGCCGCGCCCGTCGCTGGCGCGCGCTGAGGCGCGGGGGTGGGAGCGGGCGCGGGGGCATGGGCACGAACGGGCACGGGCACGGGCGTGGGCACGGGCACGGGCGCTGGCGTGGGCGCAGGGCTTGACACACGTTGGTAAGCTGCTACTAACCGTTAGCAATGACTAACGCAGCGCGTGTCCTCGACGCCCTCGGCGATCCCACGCGGCGCCGGATCTTCGAGCTCGTCGCCGAGGAGCCGCGCTCGGTGGGCGACCTCGCCAAGCGCCTGCCGGTGACGCGGCCGGCGGTCTCGCAGCACCTCCGCGTGCTCAAGGACAGCGGCCTCGTGCGCGACCGCGCCGAGGGCACGCGCCGCGTCTACCGGCTCGAGCAGGCGGGCCTCCGCGCCCTCCGGAGCTATCTCGACCGGTTCTGGGACGACGCCCTCGACCGCTTCAAGGCCGCCGCCGAGCGAGCCGCCCGCGAACACGAAACCCGATCAGGAGACCCGAAATGATGACGACCGCGAACGCCTCCACCAAGCCCGCCCCCATCAAGAAGTCGCTCGACGTGAGGGCCCCGCGCGACGTCGCCTTCCGCGTCTTCACCGCCGAGATGACGTCGTGGTGGCAGCTCGAGTCCCACCACGTCGGCGAGGCCAAGGCCGTCGCCGCGATCGTCGAGCCGCGCGTCGGCGGGCGCTGGTACGAGAAGGGCGAGGACGGCTCCGAGTGCGACTGGGGCAAGGTCCTCGCGTGGGATCCGCCGGGTCGCGTCGTGCTCGCGTGGCAGCTCAGCGCCGCGTGGAAGTTCGATCCGAAGCTCCACACCGAGGTCGAGGTGCGCTTCACCGACCTCGGCGGCGGGGTCACCCGGGTGGAGCTCGAGCACCGGCTCCTCGAGGCCTACGGCGACAAGTCGCCGGAGATGGTCGCGGCGTTCGAGTCGCCGCAGGGCTGGGGCCGCGTCATCGCGGGCTTCGCCGAGGCGGCCGAGGCCGCCGCGCGCTCCTGACCCGGGTCAGGCGCGCTCGACGACGAGCGCGGCCGCGATGCCCGCGCCGGCGCAGATCGAGACCACGCCGCGGCGCTCGCCGCGGCGCTCGAGCTCGTCGAGGAGCGTCCCGAGGAGGACCACCCCGGTCGCGCCCAGCGGGTGCCCGAGCGCGATCGCGCCGCCGTTCGGGTTCAGGCGCTCGGGCTCGACCTCGAGCGCCCGCGCGAAGTGGACCGGCACCGCCGCGAACGACTCGTTGACCTCGAACACCGCGACGTCGCGCGGCGAGAGCCCGGCGCGATCGAGCGCCCGCCGCGTCGCCGCCGGGTTGCCGGCGAGCATGAGCACCGGATCGGTGGCGACGTCGGCGAACGCGAGGATCCTCCCGCGGGGCGCGAGGCCGAGGCGCTCGCCCGCGGCCCGCGAGCCGATCACCGAGAGCGCCGCGCCGTCGGCCATCGCCGGCGACGTCCCGGCGGTGTGGCGGTGTGCGACCTCGGATAGCTCGGGGAAGCGCGCGAGCGCCACCCTGTCGCCGCGGTCGCCCTCGGGGAAGAGCGGCGGCAGCGCCGCGAGCTTCTCGAGCGTCACCTGCCGCACGCACTCGTCGCGATCGAGGGCGGGCGCGCCGTCGTCGCCGACCACCGGCACCACCGTCCGCGCGAACGCGCCCGACGACCAGGCGCGGGCGGCGCGCTCGTGGCTCCGGAGCGCGACCGCGTCGAGCTCCTCGCGGGCGAGGCCCTCCTTGGTCGCGAGGAGGTCCGCCGCGACCGCCATGTGCAGGAAGCCGGTCTTCTTCGCGACCTCGCGATCTTCGAACCAGGCCCCGCCGTCGGACATCATGGGGACGCGCGAGGGCGCCTCGACGCCCCCGGCGATCACCACGTCCGCCATCCCGCAGGCGACCCGCGACGCCGCCGACGCGATCGCCTCGAGGCCGGAGGCGCAGAAGCGGTTCACCGTCGCCCCCGACGCGCGCTCGCCCCACCCCGCGTACATGGCCGCCGTGCGCGCGAGGTTCGCGCCGAGCTCGCCCCGCGGGGTCGAGCAGCCGAGGATCACGTCGTCGACGTCGGCGGGGCGGAGCGCGCTCCGCGCCCCGAGGGCCTGGAAGAGCTGCGCGAGCAGCGTGATCGGCCGCACCTTCGACAGCGCCCCGCCCTCCCGCCCCTTGCCGCGCGGGGTGCGCACGACGTCGTAGACGTACGCGTCCACCCTACGCCCCGACCACGAAGCTGATCGTGGTGGTGCCGCTCCCGCCCATGTTCACCGTCTGGACGTTCTTCGCGCCCGCGACCTGGTAGTCGCCGGCGGTCCCGGTGACCTGACGCTGGGCGTCGAGGAGCTGGCGCACGCCGGTCGCGCCGATCGGGTGGCCGCCGCCCATCAGGCCGCCGCTCGGGTTCACCGGCGTCTCGCCGCTCGCGGCGATGCGGCCGGACTCCACCGCCTGGTAGCCCTTCCCCACCGGCGCGAGGCCGAGGTGCTCGATCGTCATGTATTCGGTGATGCTGAAGCAGTCGTGGAGCTCCACCGCGTCGACGCCGTCGACGCCGCCGACGCCCGCGCGGCGCCAGGCGTCCTCGAACGCCATGCGCATGTGGGGCAACACCCAGGGGCTCTTGGCCAGCTTGGCGACCTCGAGCTTCTCGTCGAAGCCCATGGGCGCCGTGCGGTGCCCCCAGCCCTTGATGCGCGGGGTCTGGTCGAGGGGCCGGCCGGTGCGCTTCGCGTGCTCGGCGGCGAAGCGCTCGGTCGCGAGGACGACCACCGCGCCGCCGTCGGTGATCTGCGAGCAGTCGTGGCGGCGCAGGCGCCCCTCGACGAGCGGGTTCTTCTCGTCGTCCTCGGCGAAGCTCTCGTCGGTCAGCACCCAGCGCCGGGTCTGGGCGTTCGGGTTCTTCTTCGCGTTCTCGAAGTTGATGCGGGCGATGGCGGCGAGGTGCCGGCGATCGATGCCGAAGCGCTCGTCGTAGATCTCGACGAAGCGGTTGAAGAGGTACGGCCACGCGTAGCGCGCCTCCTCGGCCTCGTGACCGGTCCACGCGGCGACGCCGAGGTGCTTGGCGCCGAGCTCCCCAGGCACGTTGCGCATGAGCTCGACTCCGACGACGCAGGCCACGTCGTAGTAGCCGGCCTGGAGATCGGCCATCGCGGCGAGGATCGCCGCGCTCCCGGAGGCGCACGCGGCCTCGTGGCGCGAGGTCGGGATGCCGTGGAACTCGGGCTTGAGCGAGGCGAACAGGCCGCCGAGCTGCGCCTGGTGGCAGAAGAGCTCGCCGACGAAGTTGCCGACGTGCGCGACCTCGATCTCGCGCGGCTCCACCCGAGCGGCGTCGAGACCGGCGTCGACCGCCTCCCCCATCAGCTCGAAGATGGTCTTCTCCTCACGGGCGAAATGACGGGAGTAGTCGGTCTGGGCGCCGCCCAGGACGAACACGGGTCGATTCATGAGCGTTGTCTCCTTCGGGCGGGCTCAGGCGAGATCGTGGCCGGCGATCCACAGCGCGTGGAAGCCGAGGGGCACGCGCTGGGGCGTGCGGAGGCGCGCGACGGGGCCGCGCGCGACGTCCTTGGCGTCGAGGATCCAGAGCTCGGAGCGCCCCTCGCGCTCGTCGTGGACGATCGACATCACGTACCCGTCGTCCTCGCCGGCGGCGCCGACGCGGGGAGCGAACGGGGACTCGGAGCCGCGGCGGCCAGGCCCGAACACCAGGCGCTCGGAGCGTCCGGTCTCGGTGTCGTACTTCGCGACGCCGTCGAAATACACGGTGGGCTCCGATCCGATGAGGACGTTGTAGGCGTTGCGCGAGCGCTGGCCGAGCCTGCGGCGGTCCATCGTCGGGAACTCGGTGTTCGCGTCGTCGAGCGCGCGCTCCCGGGTCTTGCCCGTCGCGAGGTCGAAGCGCCACTCGTGGAGCGCGGCCTGGATGCGGAGCGTCGCCATCATCACCGCCCACGGCCCCTCCTCGGGGCGCGTCGGCTGGAACGGCTCGGCGACGCGGCAGCCGACCATCACGATCTCGCTCCCCTCCTCCCACGCGTTGACCGAGTGGTAGATGTAGCAGGGCTCGGCCTCGAACCAGCGCACGTCGGTGGGCAGGCCGCGGCGGGGGGCGACGGCGAACCGCGCCGGCAGCGAGCGGTCGAACGACGTCCGCCAGCGCCCCTTGGCGAGGAGGTCCATGTCGAAGACGACCGGGAGATCCATGAGGATCGCGAAGCGCTCGGTGAACGCGAGATCGTGCGGGAGGCGCGGGCCCGGCAGCTCGATGGGCATGTGGTTGACGACCCTACCCTCGGCGTCGGCGACCCCGAAATGCATGTAAGGTGCAATCGGACCGTAGTCGAAGAAGAGGAGCTCGCCGGTGCGAGGGTCGACCTTCGAGTGGGCCGAGACCTTGCCCTTGAAGGTGCCCGCGAAGTCGTCCTTGCCGAGCGTCTCGAGGGTCACGGGGTCGACCTTGTACGGCGGCCCGCACAGGTACCAGAGCGCCTTGAGCGCGCCGGCGTGGTGGACGACGTCGGTGTTGGCGGTGTCTTTGTAGGGGATGCCGGCGGGGTTGTCGCGGATGGGCTCCATGATGCCCGACCACAGCGCGTGCCCCGCCGCGTCCTCGCGGGAGAGGCCCGAGGTGCGCACCCAGCGGTTCTTGTAGGTCACGCGGCCGCCCTTCACGCGGAGCGCGTGCAGCATGCCGTCGCCGTCGAACCAGTGGTAGCGGCCGCGCGGCTCGTGCCTGGCGTTCGGCCCGTTGCGCACGAGCAACCCGTCGAGGTCCCGCGGCACCTCGCCCGCGACGAGCTCGCACTCGCCGTCCACCTCGGCCGAGACGGGGGCGTAGCTTCCTTGGAGGTACGGGCTCCGGGCGGGATCGAACATCCCGCGATTGGAGCCGACCGCTCCTCGACCGTCAACCGAGAGGGCGCGCGCGCCCCCCCCGCCTCAGGCGGCGCTCGAGATGAGCGCGAGGACGCGCTCGATCTCCGCCGAGCGCTCGGGGCTCGTCGAGGCGCCCTTGCGGACGAGGTCGAGG
>JAEUKG010001169.1 GCA_016794325.1 Myxococcales bacterium
GCTCGGGCGGCGGGGCATCACGAGCGTGCTCGTCGGGCTCGGCGGCGCCGGCTGGGCCGGCGCGGCGAGCGGACCGGCGCCGCGGCCCTCGATGCGGGTCGGCGCCTCCGGCGGCCGAGCCGGCGGCGGCCGCGGCGTCACCACGACCGGCGCCGGGGGCGCGCTCGCCGCCGGCGCGGGCGCGGGGGTCGCCACCGCTCGCCCGGAGCCGAGCCGAGGATCGCTCGCGGGCCTGCCGAGCAACGCGTCGACGAGCTCGCGCACGGTCGAGAAGCGCCGATCGCGGTCCTTCTCGAGGCCCCTCGCGATCGCGAGCGCGACGTGGGCGGGCACGTCGGGCCGGAGCTCGCGCACGTCGCGGGGCTCCGCCTCCATGACGTTGGTGAAGAGCTCGGCGAGGCTCTTGCCCGTGAAGGGGCGCGACCGGGTGAGCAGCGAGTAGAGGGTGGCGGTGAGCGACCAGACGTCGGTGCGCGCGTCCACGGTGTCGGCGCCCTCGATCTGCTCCGGCGACATGAAGGCGGGCGAGCCGAGCAGATCGCCCTGCAACGTGAGGGCCTCGCCGATCGACGCGTCGCGGGGGTCGACGCGCTTGGCGAGGCCGAAATCGAGCACCTTCACCCGCCCCGTGCCGTCGGGGAGCTGCACGCGGAAGAGGTTCGTCGGCTTGATGTCGCGGTGGACGATGCCCTTCTGGTGCGCGAGCTCGAGGACCGTGGCGGCCTGGCGCACGTATTCGACCGCCTCGGCGACGGGGAGCACCTTCCGCTCTTGCAGGTACTCCCAGAGGTCCATCCCCTCGAGGAGGTCCATCACGAGGTACGGCTCGCCGCTCGGGAGCTCACCCGCGTCGTGGACCGCCACCGTGTGGATCGACTTCAGCGCGGCGGCGGCGCGGGCCTCGCGGAGGAAGCGCCGGACGCTCGACTCGGCGTCGCCTCCCTCGAACGTCACGATCTTGATCGCGACCGAGAGCCCGAGCTCCACGTGCCGCGCGGCGTACACCTTGCCCATGCCCCCGGCGCCGACGAGGTGCAAGAGCGCGTATTTGCCCGCGATCAGCGTCCCCGGCTCGAGGTCGGTCGAGCCCGGCCCGCCCATCACGCGCGTCGGCGCGGAGTGATCGACGCTCGGGGGGGCTTTGTCGCGCATCGCTCGCCACAGCTAACCACAGAGCGCGACGGCCTGGGAGCCGCACCCCCCGGAGCGGCCAAACCGTTGGCCGAGGCGGCCACGCGTCGTCGGTGGTGGTCGGCGGTGGAGCGTGCGCTATCGTGGGCGTATCCATGCGTCGCGCGACCACCCTCGCGATCCCGCTCTCGCTCGGGGCCGCCTTCGTCGGGCTCGCCGGCGGCTGCAACGCCCTGCTCGGCAACGGGGAGGTCGAGCTCGAGTCTCCCGACGCCTCGATCTCCGCGAGGCGCGAGGGGGGCGCCGCCGACGCTCCGGCCAGCCTCGACGACGTGGTGACGACGCCCGAGACGGGCCCGCCGGAGGCCGGCCCGCCGTGCCCGGCGCCGACGTGCATCACCTCGGGCGACTGCCCGTCGAAGCAGGTCTGCATCGGGCTGCTCGCGGCCGACGGCGGCGTCGCCACCCGCGCCTGCCGGCGCACGTGCGAGGGCGGGACGGGGTGCATCCCAGGGGAGTCGTGCTTCCAGGGGGAGCCGACCCCGACCTGCATGCCGATCCAGCTCGAGTGCGGCGCGTCGTGCTCCGCGGTGTGCGCGATCCTGTGCGTCGACCTCTCGCGCGACGCGAAGAACTGCGGCCGCTGCGGCACGGCCTGCCCGGCGGGCAAGCAGTGCGTGGGCGGCGCCTGCTCCTGACGCGCGAGCCTCGACGGTCGCCCGATGTTCGCCATGCGCCCGTCGGCCCTCTACAATGAGCCCGATGGCCCCGCGCGCTCTGCTCGTCGCCGTCGCCGTGGGCCTCGCGTCCGCGGCGGCGGTCCTCGCGTGCAACGCGCTCCTCGGCAACGAGCCCGTCGAGCTCGAGGGCGTCGACGCGACCGCGCCGCCGCGTCGCGACGCTGGCTCGGACTCGCCGGTCGCGGCGGACGCGCCCGCGCCCTCCGACTCTGGAGGCGGCGACGGGGGGCCGCTGTGTCCGGCGCCCACCTGCACGAGCGCGGTGGACTGCCCCGTCGGCCACGCCTGCATCGGCACCGGCGACGGCGACGGCGGGGTCCTCACCCGCGCGTGCCGGCGCACCTGCGAGGGCGGGGTAGGGTGCGCCGCGTACGAGTCGTGTTTCACCGGGAACCCGCTCCGTGCATGTATCCCGACAGGGACACTCTGTGGCTCCGCGTGCACCACCCTCTGCGGGACGACGTGCGTGGACCTCTTCCGCGATCGCACGAACTGCGGCTCGTGCGGCAACCTCTGCCCCGCGGGCAAGGTGTGCAACGGGGGCTCGTGCTCGTGACGGTCAGGCCTGGCGCCGGTCGAGCTCGTTCTGAACGACGCTGACGACGTCGTCGGTGTGGAGGCTCACCGGGCCGACGCGCACGGCCTTGGCGCCGCGCCGAACGAGCGCGGCGCGCGCCTCCCCGTCGATCCCCACGTGGTCGCCCAGAAAGAACGCGTCGTTCCCCCCGATGCCCCCCTCGTCGCGGAGATCGTCCCCGCGCTCGTCGAGGAGCCAGAGCTTGGCGTCGCCCACGTCGTCGAGGACGAGATCGACGCCGCCGCGCCCGATCGCGATCCCCGGCTTGTGCTCGGCGAAGCCGCGGACCCCCTCGTCGGCGCGCGCCGCGAGCGTCTTCTGGAGGAGCACCGCGAG
>JAEUKG010000785.1 GCA_016794325.1 Myxococcales bacterium
CGCGGGCTTCACGAACCCCATCGGAAACGCGGTCAACGCCGACGCGAGCGCGCTCTACACCGCGTTCGCGGGGCAGAACGCGGTCGTCCGCAACGCCGCGTCGTTCTCGACCGGCCCCGCCGGCGGCTTCAACCAGCCGAACGACCTCGTCGTCCGCAGCGACGGCCTCGTGTTCTTGAGCGATCCCTTCACCTACGCCAACCAGACCAACAACGGCTCGGTGTGGTCGATCCCGGCCGCGGGCGGCAACCCGACGGTGGCGCAGGACTTCGTCAACGACGATCCCAACGGCATCGCCCTCTCCCCCGACGAGAAGACGCTCTACGTGAGCGTCACGAACCTCCACCTCATCAAGAAGTACACCGTGGCGGCCAACGGTACCCTGAGCGGCGCCGCGAACTTCGCCGACACGACCACGGGCGCCCTCCCCGACGGCCTCGCGGTCGACGACGCGGGCAACGTCTACGCCGCGATGGGCACCTGCACCGGCGCGTGCAACCCGGCGAACCCCGCGTTCACCGGCGCCAAGGTGTTCGTCTACAACTCGGCCGGCACCAAGATCGGCGAGATCGCCGTCCCGAAGTACCCGGCGGTGTCGCTCGCCTTCGGCAACGCCGACAGGAAGACGCTCTACATCGCGGCCGGCAACTTCAACATCGCCGCCGCCAACACGCCCGGGATCTTCCAGGTCCGCACCGCGGTCCCTGGGAAGCCCTGACGCGCTCCCGCCGTAACTGAGCGAAACACCTTCTGCTTTCGGGGGCGCGGCGGAACCGTGCCCTCGTGTCCGGATGTGCTACATCTTCCTACCTAAACTCGCGCTTCGAGGTTCCCCATGATGATGATGAAGACCGCCCTGACCGTCCTCAGCACCCTGGCCCTCGGTGGGCTCGTCTACGCCTGCTCGTCGGACGACGGCGGCGGCTCGAGCTCCGGCGGCGTCGACGGTGGCGGAAGCTCGTCGAGCGGTGGCTCCTCGTCTTCCAGCGGTGGCAGCTCCTCCGGTGGGAGCTCGTCGGGCGGCTCGAGCTCGTCGAGCTCGTCGAGCGGTGGCGAAGGTGGCAAACCGAACCCGATCGAGGGCGCGGCCGCCCCCGCCGACGCCCTCGGCGGCGCGGTCGTGGCCGACGGCCTCCAGTGGAAGACGGGCACGCCGTCGCTCCTCTACTTCACCCAGCCCCTCCTCGCCCCGGACGGCGACATCGTGACCTACGATCCGGCGCTCGCGATGGACCCCACCAACGAGGTGAAGAACCCGGCCGGCACCGCCATCGGCCTCGCGCTCGACAAGAGCAAGGCGCTCATCGGCTGCGAGACCAAGCCCGTCGGTCGCGTCGTCCGCTACGACAACACGATGACCGCGACCGAGATCGCCAAGGAGGCCTCGGGCGTGGCGATGGACTCGCCGAACGACCTCGTCGTGCGCAAGAGCGACGGCCTGATCTTCGTCACCGACCCCGGCTACCAGGTCGCGACCCCGACCAAGAACCGCATCTACAAGATCACCAACGCGACCCCCGCGGTGGCGACCAAGATCGACGAGTTCGCGACCCTCGACCGCCCGAACGGCATCGCGCTCTCGCCCGACGAGAAGACGCTGTACGTGTCGATCACCGAGCCC
>JAEUKG010000798.1 GCA_016794325.1 Myxococcales bacterium
TCGTCGAGCCAGCACTCGAGCGCGGTGCGGGCGGGGTCGCAGGCGGTCGCGCGGCCGAGCGACTGCGCGTCGTCGCGCTTCGGATCGAGGCCGTGTCTGGCCTCCCAGGTGTCGGGGATGCCGTCGCCGTCGCCGTCGGGCTCGCGGGGTCGCGGCGGGTGCGCCGTGCCCGCGAACGCGTCGACCGGTGACACCCCGCGGGCGCCGTCCCACGCCGGCGGGCGCGCGTCGATCGAGCGGGTGAGGTACGAGGCGAGGCGCTCGTCCATCCGGTCCCGCGGGAAGGCGCCGGCGGTGCGCGCGAGGAGCGTCACGAGCTCGCTCGAGCGCGTGTAGGTGACCACGGGGAAGGGGTGGCGCTCGGCCACCGTGCCCGTCTCGGGCGCGCGCGCGGCGGGCGCGTTGCCGCGCATCATCACGTTGTCGCGCGCGTGGATCGTGCGCCGCTGCGTCGCGAAGAGCGCGGGCTCGGCGAACGGCAGATCGGGGTCGCTCGAGCTCCGCCGCACCATCACGTTGCCGACCAGGTTCAGGTGCACGCCGAAGCCGGGCGCGGTGACCGGGCAGTCGTTGCCCTGGTTGGTGCCGGTGCAGCGGTTGAACCAGATCGGGTCCGACACGTCCCACCACACGTCGTTCGACAGCTCCACCGAGGCGACGTGGCCGGTGCAGTTGCTCCGGCCGGGACCGTCGGGGTTGTCCTCGCACGACAGCTCGGGCAGGCGGCCCGCGACGCCGTTCCACACCGTGTGGTGGATCGTGATCCCGTCGAGCGGCATCGCGTCCTTCGAGTAGTTGATGAGCACGCCGCCCCACTTGTAGTGGTCGCCTTGCGGCTCGGCGATCACCGAGTGCTGGATGGTGACGTTGCGAGACCGCGTGATCTCGACGTTCTCGTCCTCGGCCCCGGCGAGGGAGCAGTGGTCGACGATGACGTCGTGGGCGCCGCCGATGCGCAGCGAGTCGGGCGCGCCTCCCCGCAGCCGCAGGTGCCGGATGACGACGTCGTGGCAGTCGTTCTTGTCGTAGACGTTGTCGCAGACGAGGCCGCCCTTGATCACGATCCCCGCCGGCGAGGTCTGGCCCGCGAGGGTGACCTGCCCGTGCCGGATCTCGAGCGGGCCCTCGATGGTGCCCGAGACGTCGAAGATCACCGTGCGCGGCCCCGCCACGTCGAGGCACGCCGCGAGCGAGCCCGGCCCCGAGCGCGCGAGCGTGGTCACGCGGCACACGACTCCACCCCGCCCGCCGCGCGCGCGCGCGCCGAACCCTTCCGCGGACGCGAACGCGCGCGGCGTGCGGTCGGTCGGCTTCCCCGGGACGCTCGCGGTCATCACCGTCGTCACCGTCGGCTCGTGCTTCGCTTGCGGGAGCGCGCCGTCGGGCTCGGCGAGCTCGCGCTTGCGGGTGCACGAAGCGAGGAGGGCGAGGGCGACGAGGACGGCGAACGTCGGGGCACGACCCATGCGAGCGAGAACGACGGCGCGCCTCCGGGCTTGAGCTCGCATTCGGAAAGTATAGCGATGTCCGCCATTTGCGAAATCGGCGGTCGACGGACGTTTTCGGTCATACGCGGGCGGCCCTGGCCACACCCATCGCCGAACCCATGAGCAAGAACATCCTCCTCCGGTCGGTCGCGGTCACCACTCTCACCTTCACCCTCCTCGGCGCCATGACGGGCTGCGCCAAGGCGGAGCCGCCGAGCAGCGCGGCGACGTCCGCGCCCGCCGCGGTGATGGCCGGAGAGAGCACGGGCGGGCAAGCGGCGAGCCTCGTGCCCGCGGCGCGCCGCGCGCGCATCGTCACCGTCGACATGGCCCTCACCGTCGACAAGGTCGACGCCGCGGAGGCGGAGCTCCGGCGCGAGGTCGAGCGCGTCGGCGGCTGGGTCGCCAGCGGCAACACGAGCGGCGACGACGAGGGCCGCCGCGCGAGCCTCGACGTGCGGGTGCCGGCCGAGCGCCTCGCCGCGTTCCGCGAGTCGGCGCGGCGCCTCGGGCAGGCGACGTCGGACTCGGAGAAGGTCGAGGACGTCACCGAGCAGCGCGCCGACGTCTCGGCGCGCCTGCGCGCCGCGCGCGCGCAGGAGAAGCGGGTCATCGAGCTCATGAGCGGCAAGACGTCGACGCTCCACGAGGTCATCGAGGCCGAGCGCGAGCTCGCGCGCGTGCGCGAGAACATCGAGCGCCTCGAGGCCCAAGAGAGGAACCTCGAGGGCAACATCGCGATGGCCACGGTGCGGATCTCGATCTCGGCGCACGCGACGCAGGCGTGGCAGACGCCGGGGGCGAGCATCACCCGCGCCGGGCGCGCGGGGGTGAAGGGCGCGCTCGCGGCCGGCGTGTACGCGGCGATGGTCCTCGCCACCGTGCTCCCCACC
>JAEUKG010000818.1 GCA_016794325.1 Myxococcales bacterium
TGTGCTCTTCCGATCTCTCGAGGACGATCCGCGCTTCAACGCCGGCACCGGCGCGTGCTTGGCCGAAGACGGCTCGATCGAGCTCGACGCGGCGGTGATGGAGGGCCGGTCGCTCGGCGCGGGCGCGGTGTGCGCGCTGCCTCCCTTCCGCGAGCCGATCGCGATCGCGCGCGCGGTGCTCGCCGAGGGGCGCCACGTGCTCTACGCCGGCGACGGCGCGCGACGCTTCGCCGAGGGCGCGGGCTTCTCGCCGACGACGAGCGAGGCGCTCACGACCGACGCGGCGCGCGCGCGCTGGGAGCAGGCCAAGCGCGGCGGCACCCACGAGGGCTACGCGGGCGGCACGGTGGGCGCCGTGGTCCTCGCGCGCGGCACGGTCGCGGCGGCGACCAGCACCGGCGGGCGCGCCAACAAGCGCCGCGGGCGCGTCGGCGACTCGCCGATCCTCGGCGCCGGCACGTACGCCGACGACGAGGCCGCGGCGTGCTCGACGACCGGCGACGGCGAGGCGATGATGCGCCTCTGCGTGGCGAAGACGGCGGTGGAGTGGGCGCGGGCGGGGCAAGATCTCGAGGAGGTCGCGCGGGGCGCGCTCCGGCTCCTCGATCGGCGCGCGCGCGGGACGGGCGGCCTCATCCTCGTCTCCCCCACCGGCAGGATCGCGTGGGCGCGGACGACGGCGACCATGTCGTGGGCCGCGCACGCCGAGGGCCTCGCCGAGCCGCTCGCGGGCATCTGACCCGAGCCTCGGTCGCGTCGACCTCCGGACACGACGAAGCCCGAGACCCTCGCGCGACGCGCGGCCTCGGGCTCTCGACGACTATCCCAGAAGGGTCAGTTCGACTCTTCGGACGACGACTTCGTGACCTTGCGGTCGATCGCGTCTTGCAGGCCGCACCGCACGCGCGTCGCGCGCTTGACGCGCCTCGCCTTGAGGGGGGTCGCCAGCCACTCGTGACGCTTGCGCATGCTCCAGATCGCTCGGTTCGCCATGATCTCTGTCGTGCTCCGTGAAACACCCGGTTCTTCGGGCGAGGGCGGGTTTTTGCCCCTAACTCGTTCATCCGTCAAGCGTTTTCGGCGCGGGTGGGGGCAGCGCTGCCGACCGCCCGTCAGTCGGGGATCGGCTCGAGGCGCACGTCGAGGTGGATCGGCGCGCCTCCCTCGGGGGCGACGACGACGCGGTCCACCGGGAAATACCCGGGCGCTTCCACGGAGATACGGTGGGTGCCCGGGGGCAGCGCCACCCCGCGCGCGGACACGACGTCGAGCGTGCCGATGTACCCGTCGTCGACCGTGACCCGGGCCCCGGGCGGCCCCCCGGCGACCTTGAGCGACACCGTCCTCGGCGGGCCGCCGCACGCGAGGGCGGCCGCGGCGAGGGCGAGGGCGGCGAGCGCGCGGGGCGGGCGCATCACTCCCACTCGATGGTCGCCGGCGGCTTGGACGACACGTCGTAGACGACCCGGTTGATGCCCCGCACCTCGTTGATGATGCGGTTCGAGATGCGCCCGAGGACCTCGTAGGGCATCGGCGCCCAGTCGGCCGTCATCCCGTCGGTCGAGGTGACGGCGCGAATCGCGCACGTCTCCTCGTACGTCCGCTCGTCGCCCATCACGCCCACCGACCGCACCGGCAGAAGGACGCAGAACGCCTGCCAGATCGAGTCGTAGAGCCCGGCGGAGCGGATCTCGGAGGTGACGATCGCGTCGGCGGCGCGCAGGACCGCGAGCCGCGCCTCGGTGACCGCGCCGAGGCACCGGATCGCGAGCCCGGGGCCCGGGAACGGGTGGCGCCAGAGCACCGAGTGGGGGATGCCCAGCGTCTCGCCGGCGGCGCGCACCTCGTCCTTGAAGAGCTCGCGCAGGGGCTCGATGAGCGACAGGTTCATGCGCTCGGGGAGCCCGCCGACGTTGTGGTGGCTCTTGATGACGGCGCTCGGCCCCTTGAACGACACGCTCTCGATCACGTCCGGATAGAGCGTGCCCTGCACGAGGTACTTCGCGTTCGCGACCTTCTTCGCCTCTTCTTCGAACACCTCGATGAAGACACGGCCGATGATCTTCCGCTTGGCTTCGGGATCGGAGACGCCGTCCAAGGCGGTCAAGAAGCGCTCGCGCGCGTCGACGGTGATCAAGTTGAGCTTGAAGACCTCGCGGAAGGTCGCCGCGACCTCTTCGAGCTCCCCCTGCCGCAAGACGCCGTTGTCGACGAAGATGCAAGTGAGCCGCTCGCCGATGGCGCGGTGGCAGATGACGGCCGCGACCGAGGAGTCGACGCCGCCCGAGAGGCCGCACACGGCGCGGTCGGTGGGGCCGACGGTCTCGCGGACCTTGCGGACGGCCTCTTCGGCGAACGAGGACGGGGTCCAGGTGGGCTCGAGCTTGGCGACGTCGAACAGGAACGCGCGGATCATCTCCGCGCCCCGCGGGGTGTGCGCGACCTCGGGGTGGAACTGGAGGCCGTACATGCGGCGCGCCGGGTCGGCGACGGCGCAGAAGGCCGTGTTGTCGCTCGTGCCGACGACCTCGAACCCGGGCATCGAGGTGATTCGGTCGCCGTGGCTCATCCACACGTCGAGGGACTCACCCTCGCGGAAGTGCTTGAAGATGCCGATGTTCTTGCCCACGCGCACCTTGGCGGCGCCGAACTCGCGCTCGGCGGCGCGCTCGACCTTGCCGCCGAGCAGGTGCGCGAGGAGCTGCACGCCGTAGCAGATGCCGAGGACGGGGACGCCGAGCTCGAGGACTCGCACGTCGAGGGTGGGGGCGCCCTCGCCGTAGACGCTCGCGGGCCCGCCCGACAGGACGATGGCGCGCGGCGCCTTCTTCTTCACCTCCTCGAGCGAGAGGGTGCAGGGGTGGATCTCGCAGTAGACGTGCTCTTCGCGGATGCGTCGCGCGATGAGCTGCGTGTACTGCGATCCGAAATCGAGGACGAGGACGAGGTCACGCGCCGTCATGAGCGCGGGAGTAGCACAGCCGCGCGCGCGGGCCTACGGGTGCAGCCGCGTCAGAACGAGCCGCCGACGGTGGCCGCGCCGCCGCCGGGCAGAGGCGAGAAGTCGAACCGCTTGAGCCCCGTCGTCTTGACCTCGGCCTTGGGTCGGAGGAGGTAGACCACGACCGCCCCCGCGATGCCGGCCACCCCGACCCCGAGCGAGATGTCGGCGATGAGGAGCTTCCGCTTGGCGGAGTCGACGCGGTCGTCGGAGCAGCTCGGCGCGCAGCCGCCCTCGGCCAGGGGCTTCTTCATGTCGTCGACGTCGCCCTTGCCGAGGATGCCGAACGTCGCGAAGCCCGCGAGGCCGACGACGCCGACGCCGCCGAGGACGAACGTCAGGATGGGGACGCCGCCGTCGCCGCCCGAGGAGCCGCCGCTCGAGGAGCCGCCGCTCGAGGAGCCGCCGCTCGAGGAGCCGCCGCTCGAGGAGCCGCCGCTCGAGGAGCCGCCGCTCGAGCCGCCGCTCGACTTGTCGAACGTCACGTTCACGAGGCGGTTCTTCTCGCCCACGCGGATGACGAGCTTCTCCTCCTTCGACGGACCGCCGACCTTCTCGTAGCGGAAGGTGTGCTCGCCGGGGTCGACGACGACGGGCTTGCCGTCGAGCTTCTCGGCGACGAGCACGCCGTCGACGTAGAGCTTCACCGTCGTGATGTCCTGAGTGCCCTCGCGCGCGCCGACGATGATCGACGGGGCCGAGGCGTCGAGCTCGGTGAGCCACTGGGCGCAGTCGCGCTTGACCGCGCTCGGGCACACGTCGCGCGAGCACACGAGCATCTGCTCGCGGGCCTTGCGGTACTTGCCCTCGTCACGGAGCTGCTGGGCTTGGTCGGCGGCTTGGACGCAGACCTCCCGCTCGTCGGCCGACGCTCGCGCCGGGCAGAGCGCCACCGCGACGCAACCCGTGAAGGCCGCCAAGAACCCGGAAAGCTTCCTCATCGCGCCCAGGTTACCGGGGATCGCGGATCGATGGAACTTTCAGTTCTTCAGGCACTGCATCTTGTACTTCTTGCGCCCGGTCGCGGGATCGATGGTGTAGGGCGGGTTGCACTCGTTGCTCGGCGGCGGCGGCGGCGGCCGGACGACGTTGCCCACCCCTTGGACCTGGACGGGCGGGGGCGCGGCGGTGGCCTTCTGCGGCACGAAGCCGCGGACCTCCGGCTCGAGCTCGCGCGCGCCGCTCTCGGGTGCCGCCGCCGGCTCGCGGTGGGCGACGGCCTCGCCGGCGCCCCCGCGGACCCGCGGGATGACGAACAGGCCGAGGCCGAGCAGCACGACGCCGAGGGCCGCCACGCCCGCGACCGCCGCGATGAGCCCGGTGGGCTTGTGCGCCGCGAGGGGGACGTCGCTCGGGCGCAGCGCGGGCCGCGACACCGAGATGGAGGACACCTGGGACGACGGCTCGTTCTTGCTCGAGATCGCCGGCTGGGAGATCGGCTGGGAGATCGGCGCGCCGGTGAATCCGCCGACGGAGACGGGCCCGGAGGAAGGCGGGAGCGCCGCCGCCGACTCGACCTCGGCGAGCATCGCCGCGCGCCGCGACAGCTCCGGCATCGCGACGAGCTCGACCCACTCGCCGACCGCGGCGGGAGACGCCACTCCGAGCGAGCGCTCGATCGCGAGCGCCATCTCGCGCGCCGATCCGTAGCGGTGCGAGGGATCGCGGGCCAGGGCCTTGTCGATGATCGCGTCGACCTCGGGAGGCACGTCGGGCCGGGCGTGGCTCGCGCGCTCGTAGCGCCCCTCGAGCACCTTCACGAGGACCATCGCCTCGTTGTCGCCCTCGAAGAGGCGCCGACCGACGAGCGCCTCCCAGAGCACGACCCCGGCCGCGTAGATGTCCGCCGCGCGCGTCACCGTGCCGCCCGAGAGCTGCTCGGGCGCCATGTACGAGAGCTTGCCCTTGATCTGGCCCTCGCGCGTCGTCTGCATGCGGCCGGCCGCCTTCGCGACGCCGAAGTCGAGGACGCGCGCGACGCCGTCGCCGCCGACGAGGACGTTCTGGGGCGAGACGTCGCGGTGGACGATGCCGAGCGGCCGCCCGTGCTCGTCGCGCGTCTCGTGCGCCGCGTGCAAGCCGTGGAGGAGGTTCGTCACGATCGTGGCCGCGACCTTGGGCGGCATCGGCACGCCGCGCGTCGACGCCGCACGGGCGAGCTTCGACAGCGACTCGCCCTGCACGTACTCCATGACGAGGAAGATCTCGCCCTCGGTGGTCACCACGTCGAGCGTCGGCACCACGTTCGGGTGGCGGATTCGGCCCGCGAGGCGCGCCTCGTCGAGGAACATCGTCACGAACTCGGGGTCCTTCGCGTATTGCGGGTGCAGCCGCTTGATCGCGACGGTGCGCGAGAAGCCGACGGGGCCGCTGAGCTTGCCGATGTGGACGGTCGCCATACCCCCGGACGCGATCTCCGCGAACAGGAGGTACCTCCCGATGGATCGGGGTGCGCCGGTCGACGTGACGGCACTCATCCCTCCCAGTCTATTGAATTTTTCTCCCGGGCGTGGAGCGGTTTCCCCCAGGTCGCGTCCGTTTTATGCGACGGCGTGCGGCGGTCGGCGCCCTTGGGTGTGGATCTGACGGGGTGTGCTCCGAGGTGTGTGGGCGGGAGGGTTGCTGACGGCCCCAGGCTCGGCTAACGGCGCCAGGGCATGAGCTCGCAGAACGGCAGCGATCGCGGTTCCTTGAGGGTCCTCGTGCGAAAGGTGGGAGATGTCGACGTCCCGCTCCCCAAGTACGAGACCGCCGGCGCGGCGGGGATGGACCTCCGCGCGGCGCTCCGGGCGCCCGTCACCCTCCGACCCCTCGGGCGGGCGCGGATCCCGACGGGGCTCGCGATGGCGATCCCCGCGGGCTTCGAGGCGCAGGTGCGGCCTCGCTCCGGCCTCGCGGCGAAGAAGGGGATCACGGTGCTGAACAGCCCGGGGACGATCGACTCCGACTACCGCGGGCCGGTGGAGGTGCTCCTCGTGAACCTCGGCGAGGAGGAGGTCGTGATCGAGCCGCTCGATCGCATCGCCCAGATGGTCGTGGCGCCGTTCACCCACGCGCGGCTCGAGGTCGTGACGTCGCTCGACGAGACGGCGCGAGGGGCGGGCGGCTACGGCTCGACGGGCCACGGCTGACGCGGCCCGAGGGCGCGCGTCACTCGCACTTCACGAGGAGGCCGGTGACCTCGCAGCCCTTCGGGCACTTCTCGTCGGCGACCCACTTGCCCTTGTCGCACTTCACGCTCGCCTTCTTGTCGACGGCGCACGCCACGTTGCCCTCGTGGTCGCAGGCGTCGCCGGCCTGAGCGAGCGACTCGTCGCACTCCACCGTGTTCCCGGTGGTGACGCAGCCCTTCGGCCCGCGGCACGACAGCTCCATCCACGTCTTGTCGTGGCAGGTGAGGGCGGCGGTCTTGCCGCGGCACTCGGCCTCGGCTTCGTTCGAGCACTTGCCGCCGGGCTTCTTGGCGCAGGCGGCGGCGAGCAGAGCGAGGGCGACGACGGCGAGGGGGAGGAGCGGCCTCATCGACCGGAGACGGTACCACGAACGGCGCGCGGATCGACCGGGCTCAGCCGCCTTCGCCGCGCTTGATCTGGTAGGCGCGGATCTTCTTGTGGAGATTCGTGCGCTCGACGCCCAGGATCACCGCGGTGCGGGAGATGTTCCACCCCGTGAGCTTGAGCGTGTCGACGATGTAGCGGCGCTCCGACTTCTCGCGGAACTCGCGGAGCGTCAGGTATTCGGCCGGGACGGGCGACGTCGGCATCCGCGACGCCGGCTCGTCCTCGAAGGGCGCGGCCTCGGCCGCGCCTTGCGCGCCCTCCTCCTCCTCGCCGAACGGCGACTCGTGGGGATCTTCGGGCAGGTCGGCGACCGTCACGCGATCGCCGGAGAGGATCGCCATCCGCTCGACGACGTTCTTCAGCTCGCGGACGTTGCCGGGCCACTTGCGCTGGACGAGGCGGGCGATGACGTCGTCGTCCATCGGCTTGGCCTTCGTGCCGTTCTCCTTGCCGAAGGCGACCATGAACGAGTCCGCGAGGAGGGGGATGTCCTCCGCGCGCTCGCGGAGCGACGGGCTCCGGATCGGGAACACGTTGAGGCGAAAGAAGAGGTCCTCGCGGAACGTGCCGCGCTCGACCTCTTTGCCGAGGTCCTTGTTCGTGGCCGCCAGCACCCGCACGTCGACGAACATGACGTGCTCGCTCCCCACGCGGGAGATCTCGCCCGACTGCACCGCTCGCAGGACCTTCGCCTGGGCGACGAGGTCCATGTCGCCGATCTCGTCGAGGAAGAGCGTGCCGCCGTGCGCTTGCTCGAAGAACCCGCGCTTGCGGCCTTGGGCGCCGGTGAACGCGCCCTTCTCGTGCCCGAAGAGCTCGCTCTCGATGAGCTCGCGGGGGATGGCGGCGCAGTTGACCTTCACGAACGGCCCGTCGGCGCGCTGGCTGAGGCGGTGGATCGCGCGCGAGATGAGCTCCTTGCCGGTCCCGCTCTCGCCGGTGATGAGGACGCTCGCCTTGGTCGGCGCGACCTTCTCGACCTCGTGGAAGACGCGCTGCATGACCGCGCTCTTGCCGATCATCTCGTAGCGCTGCATCTGCTCGCGCGAGACCTCGGCGAGCTTCTGCTTCGCGAGCGCGGCGTCGAGCACGTTCTTCACGCTCACGACCACGCGGTCGCGGTTGAGCGGCTTCTCGAAGAAATCGCTCGCGCCGAGCTTGATGGCGAGCACGGCGTCGTTCACCGTCGCGTGCCCGCTGATGACGATGATCGGCAGGTCCCGGAGCGCGTCGTCCTTGCGGAGCCGCTCGAGCGCCTCGAGGCCGCTCATCTTCGGGAGCTTCACGTCCAGGATGGCGAGGTCGACGGGCGTGTTCGGGGTCTGGAGGATCTGCAGGCCCTCCTCGGCGCTCTCGGCGCCGAGGACCTGGTAGCCCTCGCCCTCGAGCACCATCTGGAGCGTCCGCCGGATGTTGCGCTCGTCGTCGACGACGAGGACCGTCTTCTTCGTCACCGACGACTCTTGCGGAGGCCGCTCCATGGGCAGAGGAGTATCAGAAAACGATGCCGAGGACCGCGCGTTGGGTCGACAGCTTGGGGTGGTGCACGTCGAGGTGGAACGCGTAGCCGATCTCGAGCGAGAGGAACTTCACCTCGAGCGAGGCCATCGGCATCACCCCGCCGCCGCGGAGGGAGTCGGTGCGCGAGGCGAGCTTCGGGGCGCAGGTCGGGGCGCCGGGGCAGCCCGGCGCGTCGTATTCGATCGCGAGGCGCGTCTCGGAGCCGCGGTCGAGCGCCCCCGCCGCGCCCAGCGACAGCGTCGCGTACGTGGGGAGGGTGTAGGGGAGGACGAGGAGCCGGTAGCCGAGCGTCAGCTCCGCCGAGCCGCGGTAGCGGCTGCGCCGCACCACCGGCTCGCTCTCGTCGCGGGGCAGGGCGGTGAGGGCCCCGAGCCGCGCGGTGAGCGCGATCCGATCGTAGCCGACGACGCTGGCCCCGAAGTAGGCCCCCGCCCAGTCGTCGACGTCGCTGTGGAGGAGGAGCCCGAGCGTCGCGTCCTTCACGTCCCACTGGCCGCGGTAGGGCCGGTTCGCGTCGATGCGCGCCGCGAGCTGCTGGAGCAGGATCGCCCGCACGGCGAAGCCGATTTTGTTGTCGAGGAGGAGGTCGGCGATGCCGACGACGCTGCCGTCGCACGCGAAGATCGGGCCGCCGGAGTTGCCCGGGCTGAGGGGTGTGTCGGTCTGGATGAGCGTCTCGTTGACCGCGCTCACGATGCCGCGCGACACGCTGTAGTTGAGGAGGCCCTTCAGCGAGTGGCGCCCGTAGTCGCCGTAGGGGTGCCCGAGCGCCATGACCGGCATGCCCACCGCCACCTCGTGGCGCAGCGAGAACGGCTTGGCGTCGGGGATCGGCTTGTCGAGCTCGAGGATGGCGAGGTCGTTGTCGGTGTCGGTGGCGACGACCACCGCGTCGACCTTGTCGCCGTTCGGGAGCTCGACCACGAGGGTGCGCCCGAGGTCCACCACGTGGAACGCGGTCGCGACGTGCCGCGCCGAGAAGTAGGCGAAGCCGGTGCCGAGCGACGCGTCCGGCCGCAGCACCCGGACAACCGACCCTCGCGCGGACTGGTAGACGCGCTCGACCCACCCGTCGGCGCACGCGGGCGCTGCAGCCGCCGGCGGGGCGGCCTCGACCGCGCGCGCGGTGGGGGCGGGCGGGGCGGGCGGCTCGTCCGCTCGAGCGAGCGTGGGCTCAGCGAGGAGGAGCGCGACGAGGGCGAGGGCGCCAGCGCCGCGCGGCATCAGGAGCCGCGCTCTTTGAGGTAGGCGAGGTAGCGCTCCGCCTGGAGGACGAGGCCGCTCTTCGGATAGTCGGTCTGGATCGCCTTGAAGGCGGCGGTCGCCTCGGGGATCTTCTTCATCTTGAGGTAGGTCTCGCCGAGGAGGAGCAGCGCCTCGGCCTCGAGCCCGGAGTCGAGGGCGTCGGCGTCGGTGGGCGGCGCCGGGACCGCCGCGCGGCGCGAGGGCCGCGCGCCGTCGGGCCGCCTACCGTCGGCCCGCGGGGGCGGGTCGGTGGACGCGAGCGAGACCTTGGCGGTGGTGAAATTGCGCAAGGCGTATTCGATCCGCATGATCGCGGCGTCGTAGTTGTCTCTCGCGAGATAGAACCGCGCGGCGTAGAGCTCGTGGCGGATGAGGCGCGCGGTGACGTCGGCGAGGAGCTCGCGCATCTCTTTGCTGCGCTTGGCCTCGGGGTAGTCGTGCAGGTAGCCGCGGAGCTCCTTGTACGCGTCGAGGACGCTCGCTTGGTCGCGCTCGTCGCCCGTCGGGAGGAGGAACGAGTCGGAGATCTGCTTGTATTGCGCCTCGGCGATGCGCGAGCGGGCGTACGCGACCTCCTCGGGGTCCGACCGGTGGTCGTGGACGAACTGGCGGTACTCGCGGATGGCCTCGGCGAACTTCTCCTGCTCGAAGTCGGCGTCGGCGATGCGGAGCTCGGCCAGCTTCGCGTAGCGGGAGTAGCTGTACTTGCGCTTGACCTCGCGCATCGAGTTCTGCGCGTCGATCCAGTTGTGGGCGTCGAACTCCTCCATCGCCGCCTCGTACGCGCGCTTCGCGTCCTGGGTGTAGGTGAGCGCGGTCTTCGGCTCCTCCTTCTCGCAGCCGGCGAGGAGGAGAGGGGCGCCTGCGAGGAGCGCCAACGGGAGCAGCGGGAGGAGGATCCGCCTCGGCATCGGGGCCTGTTTACACTACTTCTCCCCGCGCCACCGCACGATCTTGCGGGGCGGGGGACCGCCGTCGGCCTGCCGGAGCGCGGTCCGGAGGATGAGCCGGACGCGCTCGGCGGCGTCGGGCGGGGCGGGCGCGCCGCCGGCGCTCGGCGCGAGATCCACGCGGGTCGCGCCCCCCGCCGCGATCTCGGCCTCGACCGCCCACGAGTCCTCGGGGGCGGCGAGGGTCCCCCGGTAGCGGTACGGGGCGTCGACGTTTCGGGCCTCGCGCTCCACGTGCAAGCGCAGGCCGGACTCGGGCTTGTCTCCTACGATTCCCATCAGCCGCGGAAATGCTAAAGGATCCGGCCGCCATGGAGAAGAACCCGATGACGCCCGAGGGGGCGCAGAAGCTCCGCGAGGAGCTCGCCCATCGCAAGGGCCCCGAGCGCGCCGCGATCTCCCACGCCATCGGCGTCGCCCGCGAGCTCGGCGATCTGTCCGAGAACGCCGAGTACCACGCCGCTCGCGAGCGCCAGGGCCTGAACGAGGCCCGCATCCGCGACCTCGAGGACAAGCTCGCCCGCATCGAGATCATCGATCCGACGAAGCTGAGCGGCGACCGCGTCGCCTTCGGGGCGACGGTGAAGCTCTCGAACGTCGACACCGGCGACGAGGTCACCTACCGCCTCCTCGGGGCCGAGGAGGCCGACATCAAGGCGTCGAGCATCAGCATCACGAGCCCCCTGGCGCGCTCGCTCCTCGGCAAGAGCGTGGGCGACGAGGTGAAGATCCGCACCCCCGCCGGCGAGCGCACGTACGAGATCCTCGAGGTCGAGTTCAAGTAGCGCGCCGCCCGCGCGCGAGGTGGACATGGGCGAAAGGCCAGTGCCGTCGCGGGGGCTCGCCGCATCGCTCGCGCTCGCCGCGGGCAACGTCGTCGTCGCGTGGCTCGTCCTCCTCGCGATCGAGAACGTCGCGGTGGGGCTCGGCTACCGGCGCCTCTTCGTCGCGCCGTGGGAGATGGCGCTCGCCCGCAAATACGTGACGCCGATCGCGCTCGCGCTCCTCGCGCCCGCCGCGCCGCTCGTGGTGCTCGGGGCGTGGGCGGCGAGGGGCGACGGGGGCCGCCGCGCCCTGCGCTGGATCGCGGCGGCGGCGGGCGTGCTCGTGGGCCTCGGCGTCACCCAGGGGCGCCACTTCACGAGCTGGGCGATCCGCGCGCCGTTCGTCGCCGTCGTCGCCGTCGTCGCGTTCCTCGTCGCGCGCGCGGCCCTCCCTCGGCTCGCGGCCCTCCCTCGGCCGCGGCTCGCGGCCGCGGCCGCGGCGGCGACCGCGGCCGCGTGGCTCGCCGACGCCTTCGTCCTTCCGCGCCTGTACCCCGCGTTCCACGCGGCGCTCGGCGCGATCACCGTCATCGCCGCCGCGGGGATCGCCCTCGGGTGGAGCCACGCCGGCCGCGTCCAGCTCTGGCTCGGCCGGGCCGGGCTCGCGCTCGCGCTCGGGTGCGTGGGCTTCGCGTACCCCGCGGGCTTCGGCTTCGCCCAGGCCGACAACCTGCGCCTCGTCCTCGTCGAGCGCGCGCCGCTCCTCGGCCGCGCGGTCGCCGTCGCCGCGCGGTGGGCGCCGCCGCCGCCGCTCGACGACGAGCCCAAGGCCCTCACGGCCCCGGGGGAGGTCGCGCGCTCGCTCGACTGGACGGGCCGCGACGTGGTGCTGCTCTCGATCGACGCCCTGCGCGCCGACCATGTATCCGCCTACGGATACAACCGGCCCACCACGCCCAACATCGACGCCCTCGCGGCCGAGGGCGCGCGCTTCGAGGCGGCCTATTGCCCGACGCCGCACACCTCGTACTCCGTCACCTCGATGATGACGGGGAAATACATGCGTCCGCTCCTCTCGCTCGGGGTGGGCGAGGACTCCGAGACGTGGGCGGCGTACGCGCGCCGCTACGGGTACCGCACCGCCGCGTTCTACCCTCCGGCGGTCTTCTTCATCGACGAGGCGCGCTTCGCGAGCTTCCGCGACCGCGGGCTCGACTTCGAGTACCGGAAGGTGGAGTTCGCGTCGCCGGAGCTGCGCGAGGAGCAGGTCGGGCGCTACCTCGCCCGCGCCCCCGCCGATCGCCCGGTGTTCTTGTGGGTGCACCTCTTCGAGCCCCACGAGCCCTACGAGGCCCACCCGGGGCACGTCTTCGGCGATCCGAAGAAGCCCCGCGACGTCGACCTCTACGACGGCGAGATCGCGGCCGCCGACGCGGGGGTGGGGCGCATCGTCCGCCGCGTCCGCGCGGCGCGCCCGGGCGCGGTCGTGATCGTCACCGCCGACCACGGCGAGGAGCACGGCGAGCACGGGGGCCGCTACCACGGGACCACCGTCTACGAGGAGCAGGTGCGGGTGCCGCTCGTCGTCGTCGGCCCCGGCGTCGTCCCCCGCGTCATCCGGGGGCCGGTGCAGACGATCGACCTCCTGCCGACCGTGCTCTCCGCCCTCGGCGTGCCCCGCCCGCCCCGGATCGTCGGGCGCGACCTCGGGCCCGCGCTCGCGGGCAAGCCGTCCGCGGAGCCGACCTACGCCTTCGCCGAGACCGAGGACTACACGCTCGTCGCGGAGGGCGACGAGCGCCTCGTGTGCCGCCGCAAGCTCGGCGCGTGCGCCCTCTACGACGTCGCGACCGACCCCCGCGAGACCCAGGATCGCTCCCGCGAGCGCGAGGCGAGGGCGCGCGAGCTGCGAGGCCGCGCGCGCGCCCTCGAGGTCGCCCAGGGGCGCTACGAGGCGGCTCGAACGACCATCCCCGAGGCGCTCCGCCGCGGCCTCCAGGGCGAGATCGAGGCCGCGCCCGACGTCGCCGCGCTCCTCGACGACGCGAGCCCCGAGATCCGGCGGCTCGCGGCCGAGGTCTGCTACCGCCAACACGCGCCCGCGGTCCTGCCGCAGCTCCGGCGCGCCGCCGAGCGCGACGAGGACGAGGTGGTGCGACGGTTCGCGAGCCTCGCCCTCGTCCGCCTCGGAGCGCCGCCCAAGGGGGCGGAGCTCCTCCTCAAGGACCCCGACGCGGCGTGGCGCCGGCGCGCGGCCCTCGCGTTCGCGGAGCAAGGCGACGCGCGCGGCGGCGAGGGCCTCCTCGAGGCGTGGGAGTCGCTACGCGGCGACTTCGAGACCGCTCGCGAGGCGCTCTCCGCCATCGCGAAGACGAAGCCGCGCGGGGCGGCCGCCCGCGTGTCGCCGAGCCTCGCCGACGTGAGGCTGCGCCCGTACGTCGTCGACGCCCTCGGTGAGCTCGGCGATCCCGCCGGCAAGGAGCCGCTCGTCAGCGTCTTCGCGAACGAGCGGTACCGGAGCCTCCGCGAGCGCGAGGCGAGGGCTCTGCTCGCGCTCGGGGGCGGGCGCGAGCTCGAGGCACCGCTGCGTCGCTTCGCGGGGGTGCCGGAGCCGCTGTGGGCGGCGACGGCGATCGCGGCGCAGGCGAAGCTCCTCAAGCCCGCGTCCGGCGGCCTCGTGCTCGAGCCGCGCGAGCCGGAGAAGACCGCCCGGGTGACGGTCGCGGCGGGGGTCGCGCGGCGGGCGATCGTGTGGGCGCCGGGCGACGCCCGGCCCGAGCTCCGCGTGCGCGCCGCCGCGCTCGCCCTCGAGCCGCGCGAGCCCGGGGTCTACGTCGCCGAGATCGCCGCGAGCTCGGCCGACGCCATCGAGCTCACGCTCGCCGGCCCGCCCGGAGCGGCGGTGTGGGTCGTCCCGCACGCGCCCGAGATCCCGCCGCCTCCGCCCGAAAAATGGGACGGCGACGCGTCGACGCCCGAGTGATCACCCGCCGTCGCGCGGCGCGAAGCCGTAGTCGTGGACCACGAAGCGGAAGCCCAGAAACCGCTGCTCGTGGCGCCCGACGAGCGTCGCGCCGCTGGCGACCTCCGGGTCCAAGTCTTCGGGACAATGAGACATTTTGGGGCTCCAGAGCGCGAGCCGCTCGCCGAAGGGCGAGGGGAGCGCCACCCCGCCGAGCACCAGGAACACCCCGGCGTGGGGCCCCTCGGAGGTCAGCGCGACCGACAGCCGACCCTCGGCGTCCTCGCCGGTCGCCTCGAGGCGTAGCCGCCCCCACACGTGGCCGCCGGGCATCGGGAACACGGCGCTCATCAGGCTCGCGTCGCCGAAGCGCGCGGTGCCGTACGCGACGGCCTGCATGACCTCGCCGCTGCCCTCGTAGGTGCGGACGATGGCGCGCGGGGCGATGCCGTCGCGGCCGTCGGCGGCCGGATCGAGCCGCGCCACGCGCGTGGCGATGCGGGCGGTTCGGCGCGGCAGGACGAACTGGCCGATCGCGCGCATGAACGTCCGCGCGATCGGCCAGACGATCGACGCCGGGAAGCGCCAGCGGCTGACGACGCGGAGCTCGAGCGACGCGGTGTCGTCGAAGAAGCGCGCGATGGCGGGGTGGACGCGGTCGGGGTCGACGCCCGGGGAGGAGAGGTCGGCCATCCGATCGACGACCCCGCGCGGCTCGGCGACCCCGGGCGAGGGCGGGGCGAGCGCCCCGGCGTGCTCGAAGAAGTCGGCCCCGATCCGGAGGCCGCCGACGAACCGACTGAGCCGCGCCGCCACGCCGCGACTCTATCAGGCGGCCGGGGCTTTTCTGTGGTAACTGTGCGACCCGATGGCCGACAAAGACGAGGACAAGACCGAGGGTGAGGGCGAGCGCGAGCCCGCCGAGCCCAAGGCGAAGAAGCCCGCGAAGGCCGCCGAGGCCGCGACCAAGTCGAGCGACGACGGTGACGGCGACGGCGACGGCGACGAGGCCCGCATCGACGACATCGCCGCGCGCGTCGACGCGCTCGGCGAAGAGGACGAGATCGAGAAGCTCGCCCGCCTCGAAGAGGAGAAGCTCGCCGAGCGCCGCAAGAAGCGCGGCAAGAAGGGCGGCCTCGAGACGGCGGCGTCCAAGCGCCTCGCGGGCATCGGCAAGCGCGACGTCAAGCGGCCCACCGCCGAGGCGGTCGCGGCGGGCTCCGACGACCCGCTCATGGCCCAGACGCGCAAGCTCTCGGCCTGGGCGCGCGAGAACCAGCGCACCGTGACCATCGCCGGCCTCGTGGCCGTGCTCGGCGCGCTCGGCTTCGCGGGCTACATGTACAAGGAGCGCAAGACGGAGCAGAACGCGTCGGTGGAGCTCGCGAAGGCGGTCAGCTCCGAGCGCGGCCGCATCGGCGACGCCGACAAAGAGGACGAGGAGAACGGCCCCCGCGATCCGCGCCCGGTCTTCAAGACCGCGGAGGAGCGTCGCAACAAAGCGCTCGAGCAGTACCGCGCGGTGAAGTCGGCCTACCCGAGCACGGGCGCGGCGATCCTCGCGCGGCTGGGCGAGGGCTCGGTGCTCCTCGACAAGCGCGACGCCGACGGCGCCGCCGCCGCGTTCAACGACGTGAAGAGCTCGCCGCTGGCCGCCGCCGACGCGGAGGTCAAGGGCCGCGCGCTCGAGGGCGCAGGCTTCGCGTACGAGCTCAAGGCGCAGGCGAACGCGGGCGAGGCGCCCCGGCTCCTCGACGACGCGCTCAAGGTCTACCAGGAGCTCGAGCGGCTCGACGTGAAGGGCTTCAAGGAGCTCGGCATGTACCACCAGTCGCGCGTGCTCCAGGCCAAGGGCGACAAGGACAAGGCCAAGGAGCTCCTGAAGACGGTGCGCGAGCGGGTGAACAAGCCCGGCGAGAACCACCCGTTCCCGTACCTCGAGGAGGTCGCGACCGACCGCCTCCGGGCGCTCGATCCGTCGGCGGCACCTCCCAAGGCCGCGGGGGCGATGGGCGGGCCTGGCGGCAACAAGATGACCGAAGCCCAGATCCGCGAGCTCATCGAGAAGCTCAAGGCGGGCGGCGGCGGCGGCGGTGGCCACGGCGGAGCCGGGGGTGGCGGTGATCCGCACGGCCACTGAGCTGGCCGGCGCGCGCGTCGTCCTCGCGGCCGCGGCGGTCTTCGCGCTCGCGGGGTGTCCGAGCGCGGAGACGGTCGGCGACCGCACCACGCCCGAGAACCCGACGTGGTACTCGCGCCCGAGCGGCGCGCTCCACGTCGTCGCGCACCGCCCGCTGACGGCCACGTCGCGCCAGGTCGGCGAGGAGTACGAGCGCGGCAAGGCCGAGATCGATCCCCGCCGGAGCCGCGTGTTCGTCGGCTCGTCCGACCACGGCCTCTACGCCCTGCGGGCGAGCGACGGCAGCTCGCTGTGGCGCTTCGAGACGCTCGGCGTGGTGCAGAGCGAACCCTACTACGACGAAGAGCTCGACACCGTGTTCTTCGGCTCGCACGACGGCGCCCTCTACGCGGTGCGCGCGCAGGACGGCACGCTCGTGTTCCGGTTCGCGGCCGGAGCGGAGGTCGCGAAGCGCCCCGTCCGGCTCGGCGAGACGCTCTTCTTCGCGAACGCGTCCGACTATCTCTTCGCGATCGATCGCCGCACCGGCAAGCCGAAGTGGCAGGTGCACCGCACGAGCGCCCTCGGGATGGAGGTCTCCGGTCACGCGGGCCCCGCCGTCGACCCGCGCTCCGGCCTGGTCTACATGGCGTATTCGGACGGCCACGTGGTCGCGTACGACGCGAAGGACGGCGCCGAGCGGTGGACCCCGGTCGACCTCTCCGCCGACGCCGAGCAGGCGACGGGCGGCGAGGCGCCGCGCTACCTCGACGTCGACACCACGCCCGTCCTCGACGACCACCCGCAGGGCAAGGTCGTGTACGTCGCCGCGTACGGGGCGGGGGTGGTCGCCCTCGACGCCGTCACCGGCTCGCGCGTCTGGTCGAGCGAGAAGACGGTCGGCGTCACCGACCTCATGGTCTACCGCGACGCCGCCCACGATCCGAGCCCGCACGGCCCGGACCGCGGCGGCCCGCCGGTCCCCCCGTACAAGGTGCTCGTCGCGTCCAGCGCGTCGTCGGGCTTGTGGGGCCTCGACCCGACCACGGGCCGGGTCCTCTGGCGCAACGCCGTCCCCGACGGCGGCGTCACGTCACCGACCCAGGTCGCGGGGGCGCTCCTCGTCGGGACGACCCGCTACGGGCTCTTCCTCCTGTCGCCCCGCAACGGCCGCGTGATCGACGGCGTGGACTTCGGCGGCGGCTTCGCGCAGACCCCGTCGGCCTACGGCAACCACGCGTACGTGGTGACCAACACCGGGACCTTCCTCGGCCTCGTGGTCGAGCCTCCGATCGCGCGCCCGCGGCCCTGATCGGCGAATCGACCACTTTAGTGGTCGAATTTCGTCCTGGCGGCGCCGAAATTGACCACTATAATGGTCAATTGCAATGGCGGTCGCGCGCTGCTTGGTGGAGGCATGGGTCGGCGGCGCCTTCCGCACCGTCGGGCAGGTCTCCGTCCTCGACGACGAGGCGGGGTATCGCGGGGCGGCGCGCTTCGAGTACGACCTCGACTACGTGGAGACCGCGCTCGGCGCGATCGACGCGCGGGCGGTGTCGTGCCGCTATCCGGTGAGCTACTCGTCGTTCGACGAGGAGGTGTGGCCGAGCTTCTTGCTCGACCTCATGCCGTCGGGCGCCGCCCGCCGCTTCTGGGAGGCCGAGCTGTCGCTCCCGAACACGCCGCGGTCGGACTGGGCGATGCTGGCGCGCGGCGGCGGCAACCCGCCCGGCAACGTCCGGATCGTCACGCTCGGGGGCAGCGGCCCGGAAGGGGCGGTCGCGGCCGAGCACCCCGGGTTCACCCGGGACGAGGTGATCGAGCGGGGGGAGCGCTTCCTCGAGTACGCCCGCGCCCACGGGGCCCCGATCGCGGGCTCGAGCGGCGCCGCGGGCGACTCGCCGAAGTTCCTGCTGCGCGAGGACGCTCGCGGGCGCTTCCACGCCGACGGGGTGCTGCCCGACGCCCGGACGCGCCGCTCCTGGCTCGTGAAGTTCCCGCGGTCGCCGCGCGAGGCCGACCGCCTGATCTTGCAGGCCGAGGCGGGCTACTGGGCCGTGGCCCGGGAGCTCGGCGTGCGCGTGGGGGAGCCGCTCGCGTGGGAGCGCGACGCGCTCTTCGTTCCCCGGTTCGATCGCCCCCAGGCCGGCGGCCGGGTCGAGCGGCTCGGGCTCGAGAGCCTCGCGTCGCTGGCCGGCGTCACCGAGTTCGGGGCGCCGACGCCGAAGGACGACCTCGTGGCGGCGGTGCTCGCGGTCTCCTCGGATCCGCTGGCGGACCTCCGCGAGCTCGTCCTGCGCGACGTGCTCGACGTGGCCATGGGGAACACCGACAACCACGCTCGGAACACCGCGGTCCTCAAGGACGCCCGCGGCGGGGTCCGCGTCGCGCCGCTCTACGACTTCGCGCCGATGATGCTCGACCCGGCGATCGCGCGGGTGTGCCGCTGGCGCGGCGACGAGGTCGGCGGCTATCCAACATGGGATACTCTGGCGGACACCCTGGGGCGCCTCGGCGTGACCGGGGCCGACGCCGCCGAGGTGCGGGGCTGGCTGGCGGAGCTCGCTCCGGCGGTCGCCGCGCTGCCGGCCACGATGCGCGCCGCCGGGGTGCCTGGGCGGGTCGTCGAGGCGGCCGAGCACCGGATCGAGCGGGTGGCGCGGGGGCTGCCGAAGGAGCCTCCGCGAGCCCGCGGCAAGGCGGCGCCGCGCGGCCGCGCGAGGGCCCGATGACGGCCGGTCGGGCCGATCCGCGGGCCGAGCTCCGCGCCGAGCTGTTTCGCCGGGTGGACGCGGGGGACGTCGACCTCCGCACGGCGCTCCGCATGATGCGCAAGGTCGCCGGGAAGTCCCAAGCCGAATACGCGAAGCTCGTGGGCATCAGCCCGCGCATCCTCATGGAGCTCGAGCGAGGCGTCGGCAACCCGACGCTGGCGACCCTCGAGAAGCTCCTCGCGCCGTTCGGCTTGGAGGTCGGGATCCGTCGCAAGCCGAGGGCGCCGGCGAGGCCGGCGAAGGCCGCGACGTCGCGCTCACGAGCGCCCGAAGAGCCTTGAAAGGGGCCAGAAACGAGGCCTCCGCCCCTCCCTCGGCGCACCCTTCGTTACTTCGCATAAGATGCATTATGTCAACTAAAGCGGTGGATCGAGGTGGGGTCCCGTGGGGCCGGCGCCGCTCAGCCCGGGTCGCGCTCGAGGGTCTCCCACTGGCTCGAGATGCCGCTCGCTCCCAGCGTCACCAGGAACAAGAGCCCCTCGATGGCGCTCCCCACGCCGCTTCCCTCATCGCGCGCAGCGCACGACTTCGGACCGCTCCGACCCGCCCGGTCAGCCGCGACCGTGCACGAGAAGCCCGGGAGGAAGCCGAAGCGGCGGTCCGCGGGATCGAACCGCGACGGCGCGATCACCGGCGCCCCGACCTCGGACGACGTCGCGCTGCCGTTGCCCGCCCAGCCCTGGAGCGTCGCACCGTCGAAGCCGAACACCCAAACCGTGTGCGTCTCCACCTCGGGGTGGCCGTCAGCGGCCGAGCGGCTCGTCTTGACGACGCGGATCTCGACCTGGCGGAGCCCGTCGATCTCCCGGGCGCCCACCACGTCGATGGCGACCCCGCCGTTGTCGTTCGACCACGACCCGTCGGCCCCGAAGGTCTTGGTCCGCGAGCCGTGCCGGGTGCCCCGCAGGACCACCTGGTGCCCCGCGGCCAGCGAGAAGGCCGGATCCGGCTCGTCGCGGCCCACGAGGAGCTCCACCGGGCGCCGGAGCCTCACGAACGGCCGCGACGCGGTCATCTCGACCGTCACGCGGGTGCCCGGGGCGGAGGCCGGCACCCGGGTCTCGTCCAGCGTGAGGTCCCGGTCGGGCCGCGAGGCCAGCGTGACGTACGGCGCCCCGCCGAAGAACCCGGTGCCATGCTGCGACAGGACGACGGTGCGCACGGCGCGCGGCGCCCCCGCGTGGATCCGC
Organism: Myxococcales bacterium; assembly: GCA_016794325.1. GTDB lineage: Bacteria > Myxococcota_A > Polyangia > Polyangiales > Polyangiaceae > SXNL01. The sequence continues at coordinate 20,087 of JAEUKG010000818.1, forward strand.
TTCGCCGGCGGCGCGTCGATCGTGAAGGGATACGACCGAGCGACCGTCCGCGAGTAGCCCAAGACGGATAGCGTGAGGCCGAGGCCGAGCACGCCGAGCGCGATCCCGGAGGACATCATCCCCGCGGGTCGCGCCGCGGCCCGCGCCAGCGTCGCGACGAGGGCCACCTCGCCCACGCCGACCGCCACGGCGACCACGCCGAGCGGAGCGACCAGCTCCGACGGCGCCTTCGCCGCCCAGAACCCCGCGGCGCCGAGGAGCGCCGTCCCGGCCAGGGCGACGACGCCCGCGAGCACCGCGAGCGTCCGCGACTGCGCGACGCTGGGCGCCGGAGCCCCCACGACGGACGCCGCGCGCCGCGCTCCCACGACGGCGATGACGACCATGGCCAGCGCGGCGACGACGGTGAGCCCGATCGGCCAGACCGCGAGGTCGATCACCTCGCCCGGCGTTCGAGCCACGGGAATCGTCAGCGTGAGCGGGCTCATCGAAGGAAGTCTACCCCCGCCGCGCGCTCCATCTCCCTCCCCGCGTCGCGCGGGCTCGCTCAGCGCAGGCCGTAGAGCTCGTGCTTCTGCTCGCGCGTGAGGAGCGACTTCAGCGCGTCGAGGAGCGGCTTTCCCTCGTGCAAGACCGCGTGCACCTCTTGGGTGATCGGCATGTCGACGCCCTTCAGCTTGGCGAGCGCGTTCGCGGCCTGAGCGGTCGAGTACCCCTCGGCGACCGAGCGCTGCGTCGCCAGGTACACCTTGGGGTCCACCCCCTCGGCGAGCTTCATCCCGAGCTGCCGGTTGCGGGACAGATCGCCCGTGCAGGTCAAGATGAGGTCGCCGACGCCCGCCATCCCCATGAAGGTGAGCGGATCGGCGCCGAGGGCGGCCCCGAGGCGCGCCATCTCCGACAGCCCGCGCGTCATGAGCGCGGCCCGGGCGTTCAGCCCCATGTGCAGGCCGTCGCAGGTCCCGGTGGCGATCGCGAGCACGTTCTTCACCGAGCCGCCCACCTGGACGCCGATCGGGTCGTTGCTCGTGTAGACGCGCAGGTAGGTCGCGTGGAGCAGGTCCTGGACGGCGCGGGCCGCGCGCTCGTCCTTGGACGCCACCACCGAGTCGGTCGGCAGGCCCTTGGCGACCTCCTTCGCGAAGTTCGGGCCCGACAAGAACGACAGCCGGTCCCAGCCGAGCTCGGGGATCGTCTCCGCGAGCACCTCGCTCATCAGCTTGAGCGAGCTCTCCTCGATCCCCTTGGTGGCCACCACCACCTGGACCCCGGGGCCCAAGAGCGGCCTTAGCTCCGAGCTCACCCGGCGCAGGTGCCCCGAGGGCGGGACGAGCACCACGAGGTCGGCGCCCGGCACCACGGCCGACATCGCGCTCGACGCGCGGATGGCCTCCGGAAGCCCTATCCCCGCGAGAAAGATGCGGTTTTCGTGATGTGTGTTGATGTCGGATGCGACGTCCGTCTCGTAGGACCAGAGCCGCACCTCGTGCCCGCGCCGGGCGGCGTGGGCCGCGATCGCCGTACCCCACGCCCCAGCTCCCACCACCGCGACAGTGCTCACAGGGAAGGAGGATACACCCATCCCGCGTACTTTCGAACGAGGGCGCTGGATCGGCACCTCGCGAACAGGCAGGATTCGACCCCGATGAAGATCTCTCGGCCGACGAGCGTGGTGGTTGTGATGGGCGCGGCGATGCTCCTCGGTGGCTGCCGCTCGAAGCCGATCCCCGTGACGGGCACCGGGAAGGTCGTCACCGAAAACGGCAAGGAGAAGGTCGTCCTCGAGATCCAGACCGACCCCGGCACCAAGGTCTCGACCTACTCGTCGGGCCGCGCCGAGGCGACGGCCGACGCGACGGGCAAGGCGACGCTCACCATCAACGGCTGGGACGGGTATTCGGCCGAGAAGACGTTCTACGTCTCGGCCGACAAGAGCGAGAAGCGCCTCGTGGGGCGCCCGCGCTACCGCTACGGCTCGACGAGCATCGTCCTCACCCGGCCGCCCGCCGTCCGCATCACCCCCAGCACGAGCTCGACGACGTCGACATCGACCTACGGGACCCGCGCCAGCGTGTCGTGCGTCGGCGGCAAGGTGTGCACGGGGTCGATCAACAACGCGTTTTCGCTCGCGCTCACCGACGTGGAGCCGGGCACGACCGTCGAGTTCGCCGGCACCCGCGGCCGCACCACGACGCGCGCGATCACCCTCGCCCCCGACCTCGGCCACAACCTCGCCACGGTCTCGCTCGGCGACGTCTTCAAGGACTATCCGCTCTCGAACTTCGACGTGCCGCTGAAGCTGGAGTTTTCGGACGGCACCAAGCTCGAGACCAAGGCCAATTTCCCCGCGAACGCGCTGCGTCCAGCCCTCGGGACCACGTTCGGCAAGCTCTCGGCGGGCCCGGTGAAGTTCCCCGGTGACGCCGACGGCCCCGTCGGCAGCCGCTCGCTCCTCCTCGTCCCGAAGGGCGTCCTCTTCGGCGAGGCCGAGAAGGTCACCGACCTCGACCTCGTCGCCGTGGTGACCGACAAGACGCGGAGCCTGAGCTGCGGGAGCTACCGCGGCCAGGTCACGGGCCGCATCACCACCCTGGAGCGCACGCTCACCGACGCGACGGTCAACGTCTTCGAGCGCCGCACCGGGAAGATCCGCGCGACCAAGAGCTTCTTCGCCGAGCCCCCGCCCTGCCCCACGTCCACCTACGACTCGGCCTCGCTCCGCGCGTACTACGACGGCACGCAGATCGAGCCGTGGGTCCGCACCCTCGTGAAGTAGCGGGTCACTCCGCGGGGCGATCGAGCGCCGCGCCGACGAGCGCCGACGGCGTGTCGGACGCCACGCACCAGAGCTGGTGGGCGGCGCGCGTCGCTCCCACGTAGAGCGCGTGCCGCGCCTGCGCGCTGTCGGGGTAGCTCGTCTGGTTCGTGTCGACGAGCACCACCTCGTCCCACTCGAGGCCCTTCGTCTGGCGCACGTCGGTGACGTCCACTCCCGGATCCCAGGTGAAATCCTGGCGCCGGACGCGGCGCACGTTGGCGACCTCCGCCTTGACGAGCCCCTCGTAGTAGACGTCGGCCTGCGGCCCGAAGCGCGCGAGCACGGCGACGTTCGCGTCCGGGGCCGCGCGCGCGAGGTCCTTGATCGCGTCGGCGAGGAACGCCACCGCCTCGCCCGGCGAGGCGAACGGGAAGAGCTCCACCGGCGGCCCGTGGCGCGTCGCGACGGGCTCGGCCTCGTGGGCGAAGGGACCGAGGACGAGCCGCGCGAAGGTGGTGATCTCGGCGGTGGAGCGGTAGCTCACCTTGAGGGGCTCCATCACCCCCGTCTCCTGGGTCTCGACGCCGGCGGCGCGCAGGAGCTCGTGCCAGTCGACCTCGCCGCGCTCGTCGTCGTCCTCGAGCATGCGCTGGGCGACGTCGCCCGAGAGCGTGACCGAGGGCTCCTTCCCCGCGACGTCGACGAGGACGCGGAGCTCGATCGGGCTCGCGTCCTGGACCTCGTCGACGAACAGGTGGCTCGCGCGGAGCGGCGCGCCCTCGATGTCGACCAGCGGCCCGCGCAACACCTGGAAGAGCCGCAGGAGGAGCGGCACGTCCTCGGCGTCGATCGACGGCGTCTCGCCGTCGCGCTCGCCCTCGGCGCGGATGCGCGTCTGTTCTGTGCACCATGCATGCATTTGCGAGAGCTGGCCGGGCCCGAGGTGCGGCACGCCCTCGAAGGTCCGCTCGAGCAAGGGCAAGCTCGTGGTGAGCTCGTCCCACGCCTCGAGCACGCCGCGCGTGATCTTGCGGAGCTCGGCGCCGAGCGCGGTCATCGCGGTGCGGGTGACCTCGGGCAACGTGGACGCCGCCGGCACGGGCGCGAGGTCCTTCTTCCCCGCCGCCCAGCGGGCGAGCTCGGTCACCCGCAGGTCCGGCGCGCCTTGGGTGCGCTCCCACGCGCGGACGACGACGTCGCCGCCCTCCCACTTCTGCATCGCGTCGGCGAGCCGCTTCGACGCCCGCGCCGTGACCCCCGCCGCCAGCGCGTCGATGGCCCCGAGCATCCGGGCGTGCGACTTCGCGCGGATGACCACCGCCGGGGTCTCGCTCGAGATCCGCGAGGGCAGCTTGGGATAGAGGTCGGCGAGCACGCGCGTCGCCCAGCGGGCGAACGTCATCACGGGCACGCCCTCGACCCCGAGCTCGGGGAGCACCCGCGCGGTGTAGTGGATGAGCGCCTCGGTGGGCACGATGACGAGCATGCGCTCCGGCTTGAAGCGCGCGGGATCGGTGGCCACGAGGTACGCGACCCGGTGGAGCCCGACGGTCGTCTTGCCGCTGCCGGCGCTGCCTTGGATCGCGACCACGCCCGCGCCCGGCCGGGTGATGAGCTCGTATTGGGCGGAGTCGAGCATCGCCGCGATCGCCGGCAGGAGCTTGTCCTTGCGCGGGCGGCCGTCGGCGCCGACGCCGAGGGCGGCGCGCTCGCCGGGGGCGCGCACCGCGAGCCGGGACGCGGTCGCGTCGATGCGCTCCCACTTGCCCTGCTTGCCGAGCAAGAACGTCCCCTGGGGGGCGCTCACCCGGCGCAGCTCCCCGCCCACGATGGCGACGCTGCGGCGCGCGAGCACGACCCCGTCCACCGGACGGTCGCCGAGGACCTCCTCGTAGTCGTCGCCCTCGCGGTAGCGGTAGAAGATGCGGCTCACCGGGGCGTTGCGCCAGTCGACGACGCGGATGCCGGCGCCGGGATCGACGTAGGATCGGGCGCCGACGAGCACGTCGCGCCGTCGGGGCTTCTTGTCGTTCGGGAAGGTCTCCTCCAGCCGGAGGTGACCGAAATACGGGCTCTTCAGGTCGATGAAGCCGCTGCCGCTCTTGCCGCGCTGGGCCCGGAGGGCGCCCAGGGTGTGCATCTGCTCGAACAGGGCGGGCAGGTCCTCGGGCTTGGCGACGGCCACGTCCTCGCGCAGCTCGAGGAGGCGGGCGTCGTCTTCGGTTCGGCCGCCGCCGCCGGCCTCGGCCCGCATGGCGTGCTCGACCGCGCGCGTCACGGTGGCGAGCAGGCGCATCTCCTCGGCGACGATGCGCGATCCCTCCTCGTCGTCCTCGAGGCCGGGCACGCAGATACGATCGTCGTCGGTCGGGGTCACGGTCGCCATGCGAAGAGCCCCGTATCTTCTCTATGGGGCCCGCTTAAGCAAGCAGGACCTTCGCGCCGCTCGTCAGAGGTCGAACTCGTCGCCGATGTCGAGGACCGTCATCTCGGGCCCCTTGATTTTGGCGAGCTCGCGCTCCACGACCTTCTGGAAAACAGGTTTAATGTGATAGATCAAAGTCTGAATATCTTTGATCTTTTCGAGCTTCATCAGGTCGGGGCCGAGCGTCTGGGGCGTGTGGTGCCCGCTGAGCTCGGCGAGCTTCTGCTCGGCGTTCGGGAAGCTCACCTCCATCAAGAGGGCGCGGAGCTTCTTCTCGGAGTTGAGGACTTCCCACAGCCGGTCGGTGGGGCCGGTGTCGCCGCTGTACGCGACCGCGTGGCCGCCCTTCTCGACGACGAACGCGCACGTCTCGATGGTGTGAGTCACCATGATCGCGCGCACGTCGTACCCCGCGACCTTCGTCCGCTTCTCGGGGGGCAGGACGAGGTACTGGATCGTCGGGCTCTTCTTGTTCGGGATCGCCGAGAAGTCGGGCCAGAGGAGCCCGTTGAAGAAGTGCCGCTTGAGGATGTCGATGGTCACCCGGGTGCCGGCGACGACGAGCGGCTTGCACTGGTACTGGGCGCGGTTGTCCGCGACGGTGGCGAGGTCGCGGATGTGGTCGAGGTGCGCGTGGCTGACGAGCACCGCCTCGAGCGCGCGCTGGCCCGGCAGCTCCATGCCGCTCGTCAGGGCCCCTGCGTCGATGGCGAGCTTGCCGTCGAGCACGAACGCGCTCGTGCGGTGCCGAGGCGTCTCGCCGCCGTGGCAGCCGAAGACGGTGAGCCTCATCCGCCGCCACCGGCGTTGGGCGGGCGGGCGTGCGGGTGCGCCTCCGGGTGCTCGAGGAACTCGAGGAACTCGAAGAAGCGGACCGTGGTGATCGTGACGACCGGGCTCGAGTCGTCGAACGCCGCGATCTTCAGGCGCCGCAGCCGCAGGAGGATCTGGCCGAGCCGCGCCGGCTCGGCGCCCACGTCGGCGGCGAGGTCGTCGCGCGAGAGATCGATGGTGACGGTCCCCTCCCCCGTGTGCTCCTCGAGGCGCCGGCGAATGCCGAGCAGCACCCGCGCTTGGGGGTCGGGGTTCAGCAGGATGTCGACCATCGCGTCGGCGCCGTCGAGGCGCCGGGCGAGCTTCTTCACCAGGCTGAGCGCGATGTCGGGGCTGTGGCGCAGCATCGACTCGAGCGTCTGCTTGTCGATGACGAGCAGGCGCGCGGCCTCGAGCACGGTCGCGGTGGCGCTGCGCGGCCGGTTGTTGAGGAGCGCCATCTCCCCCAAGAACTCCCCGCGGCCGAGGTTCGCGATCACGCGCTCGTGGCCGGCCACGTGGCGGGAAATCTGGATCACGCCGCTCTGGACGACGTACATGTACTCCCCCGCCTCACCCTCGCGGAAGAGCACCTCTCCCTGGGGGAAATCGCGGGCAAGACCGCTGGCTTCGGTGGCGGCGAAATCGCTCATCAGCGTGGGAGATCAGCGTAAGGGCGAGGGCGGCTCGAAGTCAAAAAGACCACACCCCTGACTACATCCGCGCCCCGAATGCCAGGGCCGGCCGAAGCCGTGATACGGTCACGGTGGGATGCCTCTGCCGGTGCCCGGCGACGTCGTCGACTCGAAGTACGCGATCGTGCGAACGGTCGGGCGTGGCGGAATGGGCATCGTCTACGAGGCGCGCCACCTCAAGCTCCAGCAGCGCGTCGCCATCAAGTTCCTGAAGGAGGAGCTCGTCGGCAACGCCGAGTCGATCGCGAGGTTCGATCGCGAGGCGCGCGCCGCGGCGCGGCTGTCGAGCCCGCACGCCGCGCGCATCTACGACGTCGACGCGACGCCCGACGGCGTGCCGTTCATCGTCATGGAGTACCTGGAGGGCCACGATCTCGCCGCCGAGCTCGTGCAGCGCGGGGGAACGCTCCCCATCGACGAGGCGGTCGACTGGATCCTCCAGGCGTGCAGCGCGATGGCCGAGGCCCACGCCGCGAGCATCGTCCACCGCGATCTCAAGCCGTCGAACCTCTTCGCGTGCGAGAGCGCGTCCGGGGGCGCGGTGGTCAAGGTCCTCGACTTCGGCATCTCGAAGATCACCGTCGACCTCGACGAGAACCTCACCTCGAACACGACCGTCCTCGGGACGCCGCACTACATGTCGCCGGAGCAGGTCACCGCCGGCGGCGTCGACGGGCGGAGCGACATCTGGGCGCTCTCCGTCATCCTCTACCGCGCGATCACGGGCCAGTTCCCGTTCCAGGCGCCCAACGCGACGGCGCTCGCGGTCGCGATCGCGACCGAGCCGCCGGTGCCGATCCTCGAGCGCGCGCCCACGCTGCCGGCCCCGCTCGCCGGCGCGATCATGCAGGGGATCGCGAAGGCCAAGGACGCCCGGCACCCGACGGTGCGGGCGCTCGCTCAGGCGATCGCGCCGTTCGGCTCGGGGCGCTTCGCGGCGCCCGCGCAGGCGCCCGCGGCGGCGCGCTCGAGCCCCCGGATGCACCTCGACCTGCCGGCCGCGCCGACCCCCGCCGCGAGCGCCGCGAGCGCCGCCGAGGAGATGGCGGAGACGCGGAGCACGTGGGGCAAGACCGAGCCCGGCGCGCCTCGCGGGCGCGGCCGCGTGGTCGCTGCCGCCCTCGCGCTCGGGCTCGGGCTCGGGCTCGTCGGCACCCTCGGCTTCGCGGGCGTCCGTCACCTCCGCGGGTCCGCGGCGAGCGACTCCGCGGGCGCGGCCTCCGCGATCGCCTCCCCGCCTGCCGTCGCCGCCAGCGCCGCCTC
>JAEUKG010000826.1 GCA_016794325.1 Myxococcales bacterium
CGCCGCCGCCGACGAGAACCTCCGCGCCGCGCGCATCGACGGCGTGCGCCTCGTGCAGGGCGACGCGCTCGCGGTGGCGCCCCCGCGCGGGCTCAGCCTCGTGCTCACGAACCCGCCGCTCGGTCGCCGGGTGCGGCGCGACGCCGAGCTCAAAGAGACGCTCGCGCGCTTCGTCGCGAGGGTGGGCGCCGCGCTCGTGCCCGGGGGTCGGCTCGTGTGGATCGCGCCCCACGCCCACGTCGCGCGCCGGGAGGCGTCGCGCGTCGGGCTCGAGCTGGTGCGCTCCTGGACGGTGGACCTCGGCGGGTTCTCCTGCGAGATCCAGCGGTTCGAGCGCCGCTGAGCCGCGTCCCGTTGTGCCCTGCGGGCGCCCGTGCGACATTGTGCGTGGCCATGCAGACGTGCACGAAGTGCGGTGCTGAGCTCATCGGATCGAAGAAGTTCTGCGCCGCGTGCGGGACTCCGGTGCCCAAAGACGCGCGCTCGGTCCCGCCGCCGCCGACGAACAGCGGCATGGGCCCGTCGCCGTCGGGCGGAGCCCCGGACTTCGGCAGCATGGGCGCCCCCGCGCCGAGGCCCATCGATCCCGCGCTCGACGCGACGCCCATCGTCTCGGCAGCGGTCGTCCCCGCGCCGATGCCGTCGCCCGCGGCCGCGCCGGTCGCCGCGGCCGTCCCGTCCGCGTCCGGATCCGCGCCGCAGATCCCGCGAGCGGACGGCTCGTCGCCGTCGGCGAACGCCGCCGCCGCGCCGCCGCCGCCGCCCCTCTGGCAGCCCTCGGTGAGCCCTCAGGCGTCGACCGGGAGCGGCCCCGCCGTGCCCTCGGCGCAGCCGGCGCCCGACGCCTCGGCGCGGACGGGGCCGAAGGGGACGGTGGCGATGCCTCAGTTCGGCAGGCCTCCGAGCCAACCTTCGTATTCGAAGGCCGACCTCGCGGACCCCTTCGCGCAGACGGCCATCAAGCCCGAGGGCACGCCCTCGGGGTCGGGGCCTGCGTACTCCGGCATCGGCGCGCCCTCGCAGCAGCCGGCGGTGTCGCAGCCCTTGGGTGCGCCGCCGCAACCCGCAGCGCCGCTCGGTGGTGCGCCGCAGCAAGTCGGAGCGCCGCTCGGTGGTGCGCCGCAACAACCGGGCGCGCCCGTTTCGCCGATGGCGGTGAGCGGGCTTCTGCCGAACTCGCCGGTCCCCTCGCACGTCGCGGCGCCCGCTCCCTACGCCGCTCCCGCTGCGCCGGTCGCGGCGCCGGTGCCCGCCGCTCCTGCGCCCGTCTACCCGCCCGCGGCCCCCGCCTATCCCGCTGCGGCTGCGGCCCCGATGGGCTTCCCGCCCCCCGCGTACGGCGGCGGCTACGGAGCGCAGGCCGGCTACGGCGCGCAGCCCGGCTACGGCGGCGGCTACGCGGCGCCGTCCCCGGTCGCGCCGGGCGCGCGCGTCTGGGTCACGTGGGCCAACGGCCAGCGCTACCCCGCGACCGTGCAGCAGGTCGCCGGCAACCAGTGCCTCGTCGCGTTCCCCGACGGCCAGCAGCACTGGGTCGACGTCGGCTACGTGAGCGCGTACTGAGGTGGACCCCGACGCGCTCCGACAGATGATGGAGGAGCACATCCCCTTCAACAAGTTCCTCGGCGTGAAGGTCGCGGGGCTCGGGGAGGGCTTCGTCCGCCTGGAGATCCCCTTCCGCGACGAGCTCGTCGGCGATCCGATGCGCCCGGCGCTCCACGGCGGAGTCATCAGCACGCTCGCCGACACCGCGGGGGGCATGGCGATCTGGGCGGGCCTCTCGGATCCGCGCGCGCGCGTCTCGACCATCGATCTGCGCATCGACTACCTGCGGCCGGGGAGGCTCGCGACGCTGGTGGCGGAGGCCAACGTCGTCCGCATCGGCAACCGCGTCGGGGTCGCCGACGTGCGCCTCTTCCACCCCGACGCCTCGAGCGACACGGTCGCGACCGGCAAGGGCGTCTACAACGTGAAGATCGTCAAGCCGCGGCCCGAGGCGAGTCAGCGGTAGGGCGCGGCCGACTGCGCCACGACGAGCTTGGCGAACGCGTCGAGGCTGCGCTCGTACACGCCCTGGATCGGCGGATCTTCCAGCGAGGCGCCGAGGAGCCCCCGCGGCCGCGCGAAGAGCTCGATGAAGCGGCTGCCGTAGAAGATCTCGCTCTCCACCGAGAGCACGGTGCCCTCCGCGCGCCCCTCGAGCACCGCGCGGTCGAGCAGGAGCAAGTCCTTCACGCGCGTCTCGACGGCGAGGAGCTTCGCGTCGACCCACGCCGTCACGTCCGTCGTCGCGTCGGAGCGCTTCCCCTTCACGCGACGCGTGACGTCGATGGACATGCCGACGCCACGCTCGGTCGCGCCCGCGACCTCGGCCTCCACGAGGCCCTCCACCCACGTGGGCAAGAGCGCCACGTCGGTCAAGAAGCCCCACACGACCTCGGGTCGGCGCGGGATGAGCTTCTCGACCCGGACGAAGATCATCGCCGCTTCGTGGGCTTGCCCTTGCTCGGCGCGGGCTTCGCGGGTGCGGGCTTCGCGCCCGCGCGGCCCTTGGCCGGAGCGGTCTTGGGCGCCTTCGCGGCCTTCGGGGCCGGCGGCGGGATCGTGGCCTTGGGCGCGCGCGCGGGCGGCGCCTTGGCGGCGGGCTTCGCGGGAGCCGCCTTCGCGGGCTTCGCGGGCGCGGGGGGCGCCTTGGCGGCGGGCTTCGCGGGAGCCGGCGGGGCTTTGACGGCGGGCTTCGCGGGCGCGGGGGCCGCCTTGGCGGCGGGCTTCGCGGGAGCCGCCTTCGCGGGCTTCGCGTGCGCAGGGGGCGCCTTGGCGGCGGGCTTCGCGGGCGCGGGCGCCTTCGCGGGAGCAGGCTTCGCGGTCTCTTGGGCGGGCGCGGCCTTCGCGGCCTTGGCCTTCGGCTCCGCGGCCGGCTTGGCCGGCTTCGGCAGCGCGAGGTCGACGATCGCCGACGGCGCGGGCGGCAGCACCGACGGCGGCGCGGCCTCCTCGCGCTGGCGCCGCGCGAGGAAGTCGATGAGGTCGATCTTGGTCACGATGCCGACGACGTCGGTGCCGTTCGTGACGATCGCGACCTTGGCGTCGGCGAGCGAGTTCTGGAGGAGCTCGATCTTCGTGTCGGGCGTCACGGTGGCGTAGTCGCCCTCGAGGATCTCGCCCACCGAGCTGTCGAGCGTCTTCTGCCCGTTCACGAGGTGCCGCAGGAGGTCCACCTCGCCGACGATGCCGCGGAGCTTGCCGCGCTCCACCACCGGGAGCTGGCTGATGCCGAGCTCCTTGAGCGAGCGGATCACGTCGCGCACGGTCGAGCGCGGCGACGCGGTGACGATGTTCTGACGCGGGCGCGAGGCCAGGAGATCCGCGACCGTGCCGAGGCCCGGCTCGTCGTCGAGGAAGCCGTTCTCGCGCATCCAGTCGTCGTTGAAGATCTTCGAGACGTATTTCTGGCCGGCGTCGCAGAGGAAGACGAGGATCTTCTTCGGCTTCTTCTGGGCGCGCGCCCACTTGATGGCGCCGGCGACCGCGGCGCCGCCGGAGCCGCCCACGAAGAGCCCCTCCTCGCGCGTGAGCGCGCGGGTCATGAGGAAGCACTCCTTGTCGTCGACGCGCACGACGTCGTCGAGAATGTCGAGGTTCATCGAGGTCGGGAAGAAGTCCTCGCCGATGCCCTCGACCTTGTACGAGAAGGGCTTCGTGATGCGGCCCGTCTTCACGAAGTCGTAGTAGAGCGAGCCCACCGGATCGACGCCGACGATCTGGACCTTCTTGGACTGCTCCTTGAAGTACTTGCCGCACCCGCTGACGGTGCCGCCGGTGCCCATGCCCGCGACGAACGCGTCGAAGTCGCCCTGCGTCTGCTTCCAGATCTCGGGGCCGGTCCAGAGGTAGTGCGCCTCGGGGTTCGCGGGGTTGTGGTACTGGTTCGCGTAGAAGCAGTTCGGCGTCTCGTCGGCGATGCGGCGCGCCGTCTTGTAGTACGAGCGGGGGTCGTCGGCGTCGACCGCGGTGGGGCACACGACGACCTTCGCGCCGAACGCGCGGAGCCCGGAGATCTTCTCCTGGCTCATCTTGTCGGGCATGACGAAGACGCACTTGTAGCCCTTGATCGCGGCGAGGAGCGCGAGCGACGCGCCGGTGTTGCCGCTCGTCGCCTCCACGATCGTGCCGCCGGGGCGCAGGCCGTTCTCCTCGGCGCGCCGCAGGAGGTTCCACGCCAGGCGGTCCTTGTGGCTGCCGCCGGGGTTCAGGAACTCGCACTTGACGTACACCTCGCTCGCGACGTCCTGGGCCACGCGATTCAGCCGGACGATCGGGGTGTTGCCGACGGCCTTCGTGATGTCCTCGAGCGCTCCGTGCATCATGAGACCCTCGATACGACGCTTCTTGGTGGGAGCGCAAGGACGGAACCGACGGCGCTGTGCGTCAGCGCGGGCGCGCCCTCGCGCGCGACGGCTTTGCGCGCCGCGATGGCGCGCTTGAGGGCTTGACACTCGCGCCGTTCGGCGCGCCGCTCCGGTCGAGAGCGCGCGCGATCGCGCGATCGGGCGCCGGCCGCGCGGCGCATTTCCCGTGCGTCGATCGAGGGGGGCGGGTACGAAAGGCGCCGATGGATCCGCCCGCCACCGTCGACGAGCTCGTCGCGCGCGCGACCGCGCTCGCCGGCCGCACCCTCGGCGACGTCGCGCGCTCGCTGGGGATGACGGTGGGCGACGACGGCGTCCGCACCAAGGGGAAATTCGGGCAGATCCTGGAGCGCGCGCTCGGCGGCGGCGAGAGCTCGAAGAGCGAGCACGACTTCCCGGCGATCGCCACCGAGCTCAAGACGATCCCCATCGGTCCTCGCGGCCCCGTCGAGTCGACCTACGTGTGCACGCTCCCCCTCGCGGGCTCGGAGCACCTGGCCTGGGAGTCGTCGTGGGTGCGCGCCAAGCTCTCGCGGGTCCTCTTCGTCCCGATCTGGGTCGAGGTGCCGAGCTGGCGCGAGCGGCGGGTGGGCAGGCCGCTCCTGTTTTCGCCCACCGCCGCGCAGGAGGCGATCCTCAAGGCGGACTTCGACGAGGTGGTCGGGCTCTTCGGCGCCGGGCGCGCGGAGGAGGTGACGGCGAAGCTCGGGCGGTGGCTCCAGGTGAGGCCCAAGGCGGCCGACGGATCGGCGCGCACCGCGACCCGCACCGAGGCCGGCGAGATCGTGCTCACGATCCCCCGCGGCTTCTACCTCCGCACGCGGTTCACCAAGGCCATCCTCCGCGATCCCGCGGCGCTGCCCTGAGTCACGCGCGCGCGCGGGCGGCGTCGAGCGCGCGGACCTTCTTGCGGCTCGCGGCGGCGTTGCCCACCGTGTACGCGCCGAAGAAGAGCGCGCCCGCGATCGCGAGGGCGGCGATCGGCGTCGGACCGAGGGCGTGGCCCCCGAGGGCGATCGCGGCGACGGCGCCCGCGCTCGCCGCGACCAGCGCCACGCCCCGCTCGACCACCGGCTTCTTCCCGTGCACGCGGAGGGTGAGGTTCCGCAAGCCGAAGAAGACGAGGCCGCCGGTGACGACGGCGATCACCGCCGACGCGGGCGCCGCGCCCACGCGCATCGCCGCGAAGCCGAGCCCGCC
>JAEUKG010000853.1 GCA_016794325.1 Myxococcales bacterium
GTCTCCACCCGCGAGCTCCTCGCGCTCGCCAAGGAGCTCGGGGTCCCCGGCCGCGGATATTACCCCGCGAGCAAGATGATCCACGTCGACGTCCGCGACGTGCCGTATTCGTGGACGGACTGGTCCGGCCCCTCGAAGCGCCGCTGAGCTCGCCCCCCCGCGAGCGGGCGGGCGCTCAGCGCGTGCCGAAGAACCCCTCGGCGTCGAGCCCGAGCGCGCTGATCCGGAGCTTGGCGAAGATCTCGTCGGCGCGCGTCTGGAACTGCTCGGCCTCGCGCGCGACCTCGGGATCGGTCTGGAACTCCATCGACTGCCGCAGCAGCTGGGAGTACACGCGACAGCTCCGCGCGAGCTCCACGTCGTTGCCGATCTCCTCGAACATCCAGATCGACTGGAGGAGGTGGGCCCGCGCCTGGAGGTGCGTCTCGCCCCCCGCGCTGCCCTCGCTCATCACCTCGCCGAGCGCGCGCAGGGCGATGCCGAGCTGCACCTTGCTCTGGATCTCGCGGAAGATGTCGACCGCGCGCCGGATGCAGTCGCGCGCCTTGGTGAGGTCTCGCTGGGCGAGGTAGGCCTTGCCGAGCCCGCGCAGCGCCTCGGCGAGGCCGAGCTGGTCGCCGAGCTCGTCGGTGATCTCCTCGGCCTGCTTCAAGAACGCGATCGCGCGCGAGGGGTTGCCGACGCGGCTGTAGGTCTCGCCGACGTTGGTGAGCACGAGCGCGATGCGGTTGCGATCGCCCGTCTCCTTGGCGACCTCGAGCGCCTCGAGGAAGAGGTCGAGCGCGCGCGCGTCGTCGCGCTGATCCTGGGCCACGGTGCCGAGGTTGTTCAGCGTGATCGACACGCCCACCAGATCGCCGATCTCGCGGCGGATGCGGAGCGCCTGCTCGAAGGCGTCGAGCGCGAGCTTGAAGTGCCCCGAGTCCTGGTAGACGAGGCCGAGGTTGTTCAGGCTGAGCGCGATCGAGCGGCGATCGCCGAGCTTGCGGCGGGCCGCGAGCCCGCGCTGCGTGAACTCGAGCGCCTTGGTGTAGTCGCCGCGGAGCCAGTAGAGCTTGCCGAGATCGTCCACCGTGCTCGCGATCCCGCGCTCGTCGGCGGCGTCCTCGAAGAGGGCGAGCGCGGCGTCGAGGTGGGTCTTGGCCTCGTCGAGGCGGCCGTTCTCGCGGTGGAGGCGGCCGATGCGGCTGTGGGCGGCGCCGCCCTTCGACCGGAGATCGAGCCGGTAGGCGCGCGCGAGCATGTCGCGGAACGCGCCGAGGGCCTCGTCGTTCTTGCCGAGCACCTGGAGCACGTCGCCGTAGTGGTGGAGCGCCTGGAGCATCACGTCGCCGTCGACGTCGGCGCCGGCGGAGATGAGCGAGAGGCCGCGTTTGTAGTGCTCCGCCGCCTTGGCGTTCGCGTAGGCCTCGCGGGCGATGCCGCCGGCGGAGATGTAGGTGAGCGCCGCCTGCGCCGTCAGGCCCGCCGCCTCGCGGTGGCGCGCCAGCATCGACAGGTACTCCTCGTGGGTCCGGACGTTCTCTTTGAAGGAGAGCCAGTCGGACAGGGCGCGGTGGTAGCGCTTGAGCGTGCCCGCGGGCAGCAGGCGCTGGAGCGCCTCGCGCTCGAGGTTGTGCTTGAAGACGAGCTCCTCGTCCCCGGCGAAGGTGCTGTCGGGGAGCCGGAGCACGTAGTCGCGGTCGACGAGATCCTGCAGGAGCTTCTTGATCGCGGGGACGTCGCCCTCGCGCGCCGCGTCCCAGAGCTCGCCGGGGCTGCCCTCGATGCGGCCGATGGCGACCAGGCCGCCGACCCAGAAGATCCCGCCCATGACCGCCGCGCGCTCGAGGAGCTCGCGCTCCGCGGGCGACAGCGCGGCGATCCGCGCGAGCACCGCGTCTTCGACGGTGAGTGGGAGCTGCACGTCGGCGAGCTTGTCGGCGTGGATGATCCACTTCTCGTCCTCGCCGAACTCCTCGCGGATCTGGAGCACGCCGATGTCGAGGAAGATGCGCACCATCCGCTCGAGCAAGGCGGGGTTGCCGCCGGCGAGCGAGCACGCGCCCTCGACGAGATCCTCGACCGCGTCGTCTTGGCCGCACGGCGCGAGGAGGTCGTGCATCACCGACGCGGCGTCGGTCTCCGAGAGCGGCCCGAGCTCGATGACCCGATGGTGGGCCGAGCGCCGCCCGAGCCGCTCGGTGCGCGAGAGCAGATCCGGGCGCGCGACGAGCACGACGAGGATCGGCCCGTCGAGGGTGTCGAGCACGGTCTCGACGAGCTCGATGGCGTCGGCCTGCGCGAGGTGGAGGTCCTCCAGCAGGAGGACGATGGGCGCGGGGCCGGAGGGCTTGGGCTCGCCGGCCTTGGCCGGCGGGGGCTCGCTCGTGCGCGTGGCGCCGAGGCGCGCGTCCGACTCCCAGAAGCGGCGCACCACGAGGCGCTGGAGGTGGCGCATCTCGTCGCTGTCGGCGCCGATGGCGGACACGAGCGGCGAGACCTCGAACTCGAGATCGAGGAGCTGGCCGAGGAAGTAGCAGACGTCGCCGACCTTGCGGTCCTCGAGCACCGACGCCGCGACCGAGCGCACCTGCGCCTTCTGCGCCTCGAGGTCCATGCCTTCGACGAGGCCGAAGCGCGAGCGGAAGAGGCGCGCGACGACGCCGTAGGCCTTGTCGCCCTCGCGAGCGGCGCCGCGGTAGACGCGCGGAGGCGCGTCGCCCTCACGCGCCTTGGCGAGGAAATCGCGCACGAGGCGGCTCTTGCCGATCCCCGCGGGCCCGAGGATCGTGACCGCGCGCACGGTGCGGTGCTCGCGGACCTCGCGGAGCGACTCCTCGAGCTCGCGCATGTCGCCCGCGCGACCCGCGAGCATCGCGCGCCGGCCGGCGACCGTGAACGCGCTCGGCGCGACGCTCGAGGTCGATGAGGTGGTCATGCGACGGGGCGGTGTAGCACAGCTGGGGGCCCCGTCCTACACCGTCGCCCGGGCCCCGCGCGCTGCGGATCTTCTCGTGTCTTGTCGGGCGGTTACGGCTTGCCGAAGAGCGGGCCGTCCACGTCGTCCAGGGGCGTCGCGATGATGGCCGAGTCGAGGCCCTGCACCGGCGGTCCGAGGCGCGGCGGGTCGTCGTCGCTCGCCACCGTCTTCGGGTCCTCCTTCGGCGGGTGCGCGGGCGCCTTGGGCGCCTCGCGGCGCGCCGGCGGCGCGGCGGGCTTTCCGTGGGCGGCGGGGGGCGCGTGCGCGTGCGCGCGCGCGGGCGGCGCTCCGCGCGTCGCGACGTGGTGGCTCGTGTGGGCCTCGGGTTGCTCGACGCAGCCCTGCATCCCGTGCGGGCACGCGATGCGCACGTGGAAGTGGTCGTCGTGCGGGAGGGAGCCGTGCGGCTGCATGAGCACCTCCGCGGCGCGCACCCGGAGGTTCTGCGGCGCCCCGATGCGCTCCGCGTAGCCGAGGAGGCGCGCGCGCAGGGGCGCGGCCACGAACACGTGCGAGACCCGGGCGACGGGATCGCTCAGCAGCGAGACGACGAGCTGCCAGTTCCTCGCGTCGTCGAAGTGCGCGCCGGGCATGGTCGGGGCCTTGCCGTCGCCGGTGAACGCCACGAAGCGCGACGGCAGGAGCTGCTTGCCCTTCGCGTCCTTCACGTAGAACGCGATGTCGACGTCGCGGCCGCTCTCGTGCGACGCGTGGTGGTCGATCTCGCCGCCGCCGCGCCGCGAGAGGTGCCCGACCGACAGGATCGCGTCGGGATAGTGCTTGCGGACCGACTTCGCCGAGCGGTCGATCATCCCCACGAGCGCGTCGAGGCCCCAACGGACGTCGCCGCCCGAATACGCGGGGACGACGCGCAGGTACGGGGCGTCGGGGAGGTGCACGCCCCCGACGAGCTGCCCGTGGGTGGGCGAGCCGATGCTCTTGGCGGGCACGTGGTGCGCGGCTCCGCCGCCGCCCAAGCTCGCCCGGCGGTGAGGCGGCCCCGCCTGGGCGTCGGACGGCGCGACGAGGGCCGACGCGAGGAGGGCAGCGATGGCGAACGGACCGACGAGGAGCGGCTTTTCGTGCGGCATCCTTCGAAGGCACCACAGGCCGCGGCCGCCGGCCAACTTTGCGGGGGCGACGCGACGCGCTACCGGCGGTGGCCGGCGGCGATCGAGCGGCTCAGAGGAGGTTCAGGAGCTTCTTCGCCCGCTCGCCGGCCTCGCTCATCACCTGCGTGGCCTCGTCGTCGGGGATACGCAAGCACTTCGCGAGGTCCTTCAGGAACTGCCGCTCCGCGTGCGCCTGGACGCCGTCGGCGTAGGTGAGGAGCACGGCCTGCTGGAGGAGCACGCGACGGTCGCCGGCCGAGAGGTCCTGGAGCTTGATGTCCTCGAGCCCGCGCTTCTCCTTGGCGTAGTCGAAGATCGCCTTCTCTTCGTCGGCGGTGGCTCGGTACGCGGAGAGGATGGCGGAGATCATCTCCCGCTCTTTGTCGGCGAACTCGCCGTCGGCCCAGGCGACCGGGACCAAGGCGCGGACGATGGCGTACTCTTGCTCGTGCATCGTATCCCTCCGAACACCGGAAGGATCGGCCACATTCCGCCGAGAGTCAACGGCCTGCGTCTGGCGCCGCGGCGAGGGCCTCGACCACCCGCTCGAGGCCGTTTCCTCGGCTCCCCTTCACCAGGATCGCCGCGGCGCCCAGCGGCGGCCCCGGCGCGATCCCCTCGAGGAGCACCCGGGGATCGGCGGTGGACGGCGCGTGGGCGAGCGAGGCGAGCTCCCCGAGATCGTCGTCGACGAGGCGATCGAAGAGCCCCCGCATCGCGTCGCCGTACAGACGCAGGTGCAGGCCCCGCGCGGCCGCGAGCTCGCTCGCGAGGGCGAGGTGCTCGGCGGCGCTCGCGTCGCCGAGGTCGAGCATGTCGCCGAGGACGGCGAGGCGCGGGCGCTCGCCGAGCGACGGGTCGGTGATCATCGCGAGCGCCGCCCGCGTGCTCGCGGGGCTCGCGTTGTAGGCGTCGTCGAGCACGAGGGCGCCGCTCGGCGCGACGACGAGGCGCGAGCGACCGCCCGTGCCCGCGCCCGGCGACGGCAGCGACGCGAGGCCGCGGGCCGCGTCCTCGGCCGAGCGGCCGCAGGCGAGCGCGGTCGCGAGGGCGAGCGCGGCGTTGCCCGCGTTGTGGCGACCGACGACGGGCACCGGCGCCTCGCCCTCGAGCGCGCGGCCGTCCTCGACGAACCGCCACCGGATCGTGAACGCGAGCGGAGCGCCGGCCGCCGCGACGACGTCGTACGATAGGAGCGACGCCCCGGGGGACGGCTCGTGGCGCGAGAGGCCAGGGGCGACCACGACGTCGCCGGGGCGGACGGCGGCGCGGGACGCGACGTCCGCGTCGGCGAGGTTCCACACGCGGCGGCGGGCGTGCGCGAAGAGGATCATCTCCTCCTCGGCGGCGCGCTCGACCGTCCCGAAGCCGGCGAGGTGCTCGGCGCCGAGCGAGCTCAGGACGGCGAGGTCCGGCGCCACGAGGGCCGCGTGCGGCGCCATCGCGCCCGGCTCGTCGACCCCGATCTCGACGACGACCGCGTCCGGGGGCCGGGCGGCGGCGTGCTCGCGGAGGAGAAGCGTGTAGGCTACACCGACCCAGCCGTTGTTGTTCCCGGGGGTCCGCGCGACGACGCGCCCCGGCCCCGAGAGGCAAGCCGCGATCATCTCCTTGGTCGTGGTCTTGCCGTTGGCGCCGCCGACGGCGATCACCGGGCCCGCGGCGGCGCGGCGGAAGCGCGCGGCGACGACGCGCATCGCCGCGAGCGGGTCGGCGACGGCGAGGCACCGCTCGCGCGCGTCGCCGGAGAGGCGCGCCGCCGCGAGCCACGACGCCTTCACCACGCAGAGCCCCTGCCCCTCGGCGAGCCTCGCCTCGAGCACCGCGCCCACGTCGACCCCGGGCATGCCGTAGCCGAACACCAC
>JAEUKG010000872.1 GCA_016794325.1 Myxococcales bacterium
TGCGGCCGCGGGCCCAGCGCCTGCGCGGACGCCGGCGCGCGCGGCGGGGTGGCGCTCGTCGCCGCGCCCGCGCTCCCGCTCGCCGCCGTCGTCGCGGTCGCCGCGGCGGCGGCGCTCGCCGAGGCGCTCGTCGGGGACGTCGCCTCGATCGCGAGCGTGGAGCTCGCCGGCGGCGCGGGGATCGCTTGCCCCTCGACGCGCCCCGCAGACGCCGACCGCGCGGCGGCCCAGCCGAGCCCGAGCCCCACGGCGAGGATCGCGGCCACGAGCGCGGCCCGCCGCGCGGGCGACGGCGGGGTGGGCGGCCTCGCGCGCGACCGGGTGGTGAGGCCCGCGGTGGCCGACGACGCGCGCTCTGCGACTTGCGCGTCCGCGTCGCCGGCCTCGGTGGGTGCGGGGAGCCGCTCGCCCGCGTCGCGCCGCGGCCGCCGCTCGGACGGCGTGGGATCGAGCACGAGCTTCGGGTTCTCGAGCGTGCTCGCGATGCGCGCGACCGCGCCGCTGGCGCGCGCAGCGTCGCCGGCGAACGGCGCGAGCGCCGCGGCGAGCTCCTCGGTGGTCTGCGGCCGCGCGTCCGGCTTCTTCGCGAGGCATCGCAGGATCACCGCCTCGAGCGCGGGATCGAGCTCGGGCGCGTGGGTCGTCGGCGGCACCGGCTCGTCGGCGGTGATCGCGGCGAGCACGCCCGCGGTCGTGTACGCCTCGAACGGCAGGCGGGCGGTGAGGAGCTGGTAGAGCGTGACGCCGAGCGACCACACGTCGGAGCGGGCGTCGACCTCGCTCGCCTCGCGCACCTGCTCCGGCGACATGTACTTCGGCGAGCCGAGGAAATCGGCGGTCGTCGTGAGCTTGGTCGCAGGCCCCGAGGCCCACTTCGCGATGCCGAAGTCCGAGATCTTGAGGAGCGCGGAGCCGTCGGGCCGCGTCGTGAGCAGGAGGTTCGACGGCTTGAGGTCGCGGTGGACCATCCCCAGGCGGTGGGCCTCGGCGAGGCCCTCGCACGCTTGGATCACGAGGTCGACGGCGACGCCGGCGGGGAGGGGGCCGTCGGCGTCGAGCTTGGTGCCGAGGTCGACGCCGTCGACGCGCTCCATCACCAAGAACGGGCGCTCCCCGACGAGCACCCCGACGTCGAGGACGCGCACGACGTGCTCGCCGCGGAGGTGGGCCGCGGCGCGGGCCTCGCGGCGGAAGCGCTGGATGTCCCGCGCGTCGTGGTCCTCGCGCTTGAGGAGCTTGATGGCGACGGGGACGTCGAGCTCGAGGTGGCGGCCCGCGAGCACGCGCCCCATCCCGCCCTCGGCGATGACGCCGAGGACGACGTACCGCCCCGCGACGACGTCACCTTCGCCGAGCTCGCCGGCCATGACCCGCGAGTCTGCATCATCGTCGGCGCGGGGTAAAGCCGCGGTCGGGCTCACCATGCGGGCGGCGGCGTCACTCGAGCACCACCGCGCCGAGGCGGACGCCGCCCGCCGTGTACATCGGGTACGCCTGCGCGTTGCGGACGCGCACGTCGATCGTCGACTTGCCGGGGGGCAGGTCGACGATCCCGAGGCGCGTGAACACGTTCGAGCGTAGGTCGTCGTCGAAGCCCTGGCGCCCCGCCACCGCGCCCGGCCCGCGGGCGCCGTTGACGAAGACGTACCCCTCCGCGATCGGGCTGTTCTGGGGCGGCTGCTCCGCGTTGAGCTGCTGGATGTCGAGCATCACGAGCGCCTTTGCGGGCCGGTCGGTGGTGATCTCGACCGCGCTCCCCGGCACCACGAGATCGTCGGGCAGCGCGGGCGTGGGGGTCGCGCCGAGCGGCGCGCCTTCGAACCACGCCGCCTTCGCCCCCGGCCGCCACGCGAACGCGTGGAGCATCGCGGGCTTCTTGGCGTTCTGCGAGAGCCCGGGCTCGCCCGCGCTCGTCCCGTAGATCGACGCCGAGATGGTGCTCACGCGCCGGACCACGGCGCTCAGGGTGTGCGATCCCGCCTCGAGCTCCCGGAAGCCGGTCGGCGTGTACGTGGCCGTCGTGTCGGTGTTCTGCGCGTTGACGACCTTGCGCTGCTCGGCCAGCGACGCGCCGTCGAGGAGGAGCTTCACGAGGCCCTCGCCGGTGAGATCGGGGACGCTCGCCATCATGAGCACGGGCTGCTTCACGCTGGAGATCGTGAGCGGCGGGATGCCGAGCGAGGTGTCGACGTCCTTGGGCGGGTTGCCGAGCGAGGAGGTCGTCTGGGTCGACGCGTATTTGTCGAAGGTCGAGAGCGAGTCGAGCACGACGACGTCGAGCTCGGGCCGCACGTCGGCGCCGCTCGAGAAGGCGTGCTCGCGGTAGATGTCGCGCGCGGTGCCGCTCGGGTGGCGGCCGTCGACCTTGCGCCAGACCGCGCGGATCGTGTGCTTGGCCGGCGGGAGGACGGGCACGTGCATCACGACGACCGGCGCGTTGACCGGCGCGCCGGCCTCGACGCGGCCGACCGCCTCCGTCGCCAGCTCGCCGTCGACGAAGACGCCGACCCGCCACTGCGCGAGGTCCTGATCGATGCCGCGGATGGACGGGACCGACAGCGCGATCATCGTGCGCGCGGGTACGTCGTTCGTGAACACGACGTCCTCGACGTCGTCCATCTTCGTGTACGTGGCCGACTTGGTGAGGATCTGGGTGGTCAACGTCCCGATCGACGCGCGCACCACCGTGCAGCGCACCTCGAGGCCGGAGGTGGGCTTGCCCTTGTCGCCGGCGCCGTTCTGGACCCAGCACTCCTGGCCGTCGGGGCTCTTGGTGACCTTGACGTCGTAGGCGCCGCTCGGCGGGCCCGCGAAGGCGAGCTCGAAGGGGCCGTTCTTGGTGATCTCGAGGGTGTCGGTCCCCGACGCGAGGGTGAGCGCGGCCGACTCCTGGAGGAAGTGGACGACGCCCGTGACGGCGCCGGGCCGCTGCGCGGCGGCGTCGCCGTCGGGCGCGACGGCGTCGGAGAGCGAGGCGGCGTCGGAGCCGGCGTCGGCGCCGGGGCTCGCGCCGTCCGGCGTCACGACCTCGACGTCTTGGATCCCGAGGATCCCGTTGCACGCGGCGATCGCCGACGCCACACCGAGCGTCGCCGCGACGGTGACGCACGCACGAACGTTCTTCAAAGCGCACCTCCGACGGTGACGAGAGCGGACGAGCGATCGACGGCGGGGACGACGCGCACCCCCCGCGTGCGCGCCTTGTCCTTGGGAGCGCCGGTGATCCACAAGACGGCGCCGCCCGCGACGAGCGCGGCGCCGCCGACGACGAGGACGGTGGACACGTTGCCGGCGGTGCGCGCCGAGTCCACGTCGCTCGGGCCGCTCGCGTCCGCGCACTTGTTGCTCGGGCAGCGATCCTGGACGTCGCCCCACGTCGAGGCGGCGCGCGCCCCGAAGAACGCGCCCACGCCGACCGCGAGCACACCCGCGCCCGCGACCCCGACGCCGGCCCATCGCTGCGTCGTCCAGCCCGAGGAGGGGGCGGGGTCCGCGGGCCGCGGCGGAGGCAGGGGCGCCGGCGGAGGCGCCGCGGCGTCGTCCTCGAGCGCGGGCACGACGACCTCGAGCCTCTGGCCCGGGGATATCCGTATAGAGTTAGTCCAGGCGCGCTTGCCGGGCGCGCTGGCGGTGAACGTGTGATCGCCCGGATCCACCGGCACCGGCGCGCCCCACGTCCCCTCGGAGACGGCGACGTCGTCGCGCTTCACCTCGGTGCCGCGGGCGGGGGCGCGCACCGTCACCGTCACGCGGGGCAGCTCCGCCTCCAGCGCGTCGGCGCGCGCCTTGGCCATGCGCTCGCGATCGGCCTGGCCCGCGGCGCGCGCCGCCGCGTGGGCCTCTCGCCACGTCGCCCACGCGCTCGCCGTCTTGCCGCTGCGCGAGTAGCACTCGGCGAGGTAGACGAGCGTGCCGACCCCCGCGTCGAGGCGCTGGCTCTCGCGGAGCTTGGGGCAGGCCGCGGCGTAGTCGCCGGTCTTCATCAGGCGAACGGCCTCGTCGAAGAGCGCCTCGGCGGCCACGTGATCGGAGCCCGGGGCGTCGGCGTGGGCCGAGGCCGCGACGGAGGTGACGAGGGCGCCGAGGAGGGTCGCGACGAGGCGGGTTCTTCGCATGCGTGGGGTCTCCGGGGGGTTCACTTG
>JAEUKG010000884.1 GCA_016794325.1 Myxococcales bacterium
CGTGCCCGTCGTGTGGAAAGAGGGCGCCGCCCACATCGAGGCGCGCTACCTCGACGGCAAGCTCATGGAGGTGCGCGTCGACGGCGGCACCCCGTCCGCCCCCGGGCCCAAGCCGCCGACGCCGAAGCCCCTGCCGCCGAAGACGGCGGCGGTCGCCGCCCACGTCGCCGCGTTCCCTGGGGGGACGATCGCGATCGACGGCGTCGTCGTCGGCAGGGACGCCGTCACGCTCAAGCTCACGCCCGGCGCGCACGAGATCGTCGTGAAGAACCAGTTCTTGGGGGAGCACAAGGAGACGGCCACGGTGTCCGAGCAGAGCCCCAACGTCACGGTGGTCTGGTAGCCATGTGCGAGCTCCTCGGAATGGAGTGCAACGTCCCGACGGACATCGTGTTCTCGTTCTCCGGGCTCGCCCTGCGGGGCGGGCGCAGGGGGCCCCACGCCGACGGCTGGGGGCTCGCCCTCTACGACGGCCCGGCGGTGCGCACCTTCCTCGAGCCGGCGGCCGCGTCCGACTCCAAGCTCGCGGCCTACGTCCGCGAGAACCCGATCAAGACGCTGCTCGCGATCGCGCACGTGCGCAAGCGCACGCGCGGCAAGATCTGCCTCGCCAACACGCACCCCTTCGTGCGCGAGCTCTGGGGCCGCTCGTTCACGTTCGCCCACAACGGGACGGTCAAGGGCGTGCCCGCGCGCGCGCGGGGCCGCTTCTCGCCCATCGGCGACACCGACAGCGAGCGCGCGTTCTGCGCCATCCTCGGCCGCCTCGAAGAATCCCTTCCAGGATACCCGAAAGACGCCGCCGGCAAGCGACGAATGTGGGAGGTGATCGCTCGAGCTGCCAGGGACATCGGCCGAGGTGGTACCTTCAATTTCCTCCTCGGCGACGGGACGCACCTTTATGCACGTTGCGCCACACGCCTGCACCACATCGTCCGCAAGGCGCCGTTCAAGGCGGCCACGCTCGCCGACGAAGATCTGATGGTCGACTTCGCCGAGGTCACGACCCCCCGTGATAGAGTGGTCATCGTCAGTACCGTTCCGTTGACCCGGGACGAGGTCTGGGCGCAAGGCGAGCCTGGATCGATGTGGGTCTTCGACGGCGGTCGGCTCCGCGCGACGCTGCGCGCCTAGCCTGGCATTTCCCTAGGGCGGGCCGACAAACGCGTCTACGATGAAGGTGTGACGCGCACGTCCTCGAACGCGAGCCACGCGGCGAAGAGAACGACGGGCACGCCCATCCGGCGCGTCCTCGACGAGCGTCTCCTCACGGTCGTGTATCAACCGCTGGTCGACCTCCGCACGAAGAAGATCTTCGCGTACGAGGCGCTGGTGCGCTCGCGATCGCCGGAGTTCAACAGCCCGCCCGCGCTCTTCGACGCCGCGGTCGAATACGACTGCACCGGCAAGCTCGGGCGCGTCATCCGCGAGCTCGCGGTGCAGGGGTGCCCCACCCACCCGCTCTTCCTCAACATCCACCCCGCCGAGCTCAACGACAAATGGGTCGTGCAGCCCGACGATCCCATCTTCCAGCACGAGCACGACGTCTACCTCGAGATCACCGAGGGCGTGCCGCTCAGCCACTTCCGCCTCTGCCAGTCGATCCTCCGCGAGGTTCGCGGCCGCGGCATCTACCTCGTGGTCGACGATCTCGGCGCCGGCTACTCGAACCTCAAGTACATCGCCGACCTCCAGCCTCGGGTGGTGAAGCTCGATCGCGGGCTCGTCGCCGGGCTCGCCAAGGACACGCGGATGTTCCGCCTCGTCCAGGGGATCGTCGTCTTGTGCAAGGACCTCGACGCGCTCGTCGTCGCCGAGGGCATCGAGACGTCGGCCGAGCTCGACGCGGTGCGGGCCGCGGGCGCGCACTACGGCCAGGGCTACGTCCTCGCCCGCCCCGAGTTTCCGCCGCCGCCGGTGACGTGGCCGAAGATCTCCGAGCACCGCATCGAGCAGCCGGCGCCCTCGCCGCCCCCGCCCACCAGCCGGCGCAACGACGCCCACGGCGGCCGCAAGACGCCCGACCCTCCGCCCGCGCGCCCGAAGCGCAGCGATCCCCCGTCGAAGCGGTGAGCGGAGACCGCGCGCGCGCTCCGGCTACATCAGGTCTTTGAGGATGACGCGGTTGCGGCCCGACCGCTTCGCCTCGTAGAGCGCGGTGTCGGCCGAGTGGATGAGGGCCTGCGCGCTCTCGGCGTTGCTCTCCGGCAGCGCGGCGACGCCGACGCTCACCGTGACCGGCAGCCGCTGCCCCTCGAACTCGAACGCCGACTGCTCGACCATCGTGCGGATGCGCTCGCCCATGATGCCGGCGTTGATGAGCGGGATCCCGCGGCAGATGATGGCGAACTCTTCGCCGCCGTAGCGCGCGAAGACGTCCTCGGTGCGGATGCACGACTGCGCGAGCTTGGCGAGCTTCTGCAGCACGTAGTCGCCGGCGAGGTGCCCGTAGGTGTCGTTCACCTTCTTGAAGAAGTCGACGTCGAACATGACGAGCGACACCATCGACTTGTGGCGACGGGCGTACGCGTATTCGGTCTCGAGCCGGTCGAGGAAGTACTTCTTGTTGAAGGCCTTGGTGAGCCCGTCGCGGAGGGCCGCGTCGTACATCTGCTGCTGGAAGCTCTCTTCCAGCTTGTCGTGGTAGGTGAACTTGAGGATCGTCGTCGACCCGAGCCGGATCTTGTCGCCGTCCTGGAGCACGCGGCGGCTCACGACCTCGCCGTTGACGAGGGTGCCGTTGGCGCTCCCGAGGTCTTCGATGAGCACCTCGTTGCCGACCTGGATGATCCGCGCGTGACGCCGGGAGATGCCGTCGTCGTTGAGGCGGATGTTGGCCTGCATGCCGCGCCCGATGACGACCTCGCCGCCCTCGAGCTTGTGCATCTCGCCGGTGTTCGACCCCGCGAGGACGATCACGTAGGCGGCGACCTTCTGGCGAGCGTCCAGCTCGCGGCGGATCTCCGCGATGTTGGTGATGCTCGTCGCCTCGGGATCCTCCTGATGGTCTCCCGGACCGAATTTTCGGGGCGGAGGCGGGCTCATCCCTCTCGAGACTCGCAAGAAACCAGCCCTTCGGTCAAGACAGGCCGGCTCCGCGACGCCCGAATTCGAGGGTCGCGGCGCTCCCGCCGGCGGATTCTGCTCCTCACGTGAGGAATCGGCTCAGGTCAGCCCCTTCTGGCGGGCCCAGGTGACGATGTACTCGGCGCTCCGGCCCCAACCGGTGCGGAAGCTCTTCTCCAGCGAGCCCTCGATGAGGCCGCCGATCCCGAACACCTTGGCCTCGGCGACGATCTCCACCACGCGGCGGCAGCGGTTGTCGCCGAGCGGCTCCACGCGGACCGTGCCCTCGTTGCGGAGCTTGTCGGTCATCGTGGTCGTCTTCATCTTGAAGCGGAACGTCCGGGTCTTCTTGTCGAACGTGCCCTCCTCGGAGTAGCCGAAGCTCGAGCCGAGCGCCTTGGCGACGGGGCCCGGCGCGTCCATCTTCGGCACGCCCTCGACGTGACGCACGATGGTGTCGTCGGTCTCCTTGTGGTCGACGAGCTTCCACTTGGGGAAGTGGAGCTCCTTCAAGAACAACGTCTCGTTGAACTCGTCGTCGAAGAAGATCTTCCAGAAGGTGTCGACGCTGACGTCGATCTCGTGGGTCATCGTGAAGGTCGCCATGAGGTCCGACTCTACCAGAGCGCACCGGCCGACTGCCGGCGATTTCGCCGCGCTCAGGGTGGCGGCGCCCCAGGGCGGGGAGCCGCGCTCGGAGCGCCGGGCGCGCTCCCCGAGAGCGCGGGCAGCGGCGAGTCCTGACGCACGAAGCGAAGCGGGATCTCGTACGCTTGCGTGGTCGCCCCCGCGGGGCGCTCGAAGCGCCACTCGCGGGCCGCGGCCTCGACGCAGCGGCCGAGATCGGAGTCGTCACCGAGGGCGGTCGCCTTCGCGACCCGCCCGTCTTCGGCGACCTCGACGTGGAGGCGGAGCCGCGCCGCGGGGCGCGCGCCCGCGCCCTTCTCCCAGCACGCCTCGCGCAGCTCCGCGGTGCGACGGCGCAGCGCCGCGGCGAGCTCGCCGCGCTCCCCGGTGAGCGGCGGCGACTCGGTGGCGACGACCTCCGACGAGCCCGACGCGTGGGTCGACGTCGGCGGCGGGGGCGGGATCGCCACCGGGTGCTCGGGGCCGCGGCTCTTCTTCGACATCGCCCAGCCGAGGATGAGGAGGGTGGCGAGGATGGAGAAGAAGACGACGGCGAAGGACGCGCGGTCGGGCTTCTTCCGCGGCGCGGCCTCCTCGCCGTCGGGAGCCTTCTTCGACCGGAGCTCGTCGTTCTCCTGCTCGAGGCGGTCGATGCGCTCGTGCGCAGCCTCGAGATCGTCGCGGAAGGGATCGGGCACGGGTGGAGGATAGCGCAGAAGCGCCCCGGCGGCGGGCCTCGCCGACTTCGGACCCCGCCTACTTGTGGATGACGACGGTGGTGCCGGCGTTCGGCTCCGAGACCACGCCGTGCCAGCCCTCGGGCACCTGCGGCTCGACCCAGCCGAAGACGCGGCGCGCGTCGACGGGCGCGAGGTTCACGCAGCCGTGGCTCCGGGCGACGCCGAAGACGTCGTGCCAATACGCGCCGTGGAGCGCGTACCCACCCTCGAAGTACGCGATCCACGGGACGTCGCGGAGCTCGAAGAGCCCCTGCCCGCGCCGCACCGTCTTGCCCTCCTCGGCGGCGCGCGCTTGCTTCTCGTTCGAGTCCATCGTCGCCGTGACGTGTTTGCTCTGGATGCGGAACGTGCCCCGCGGCGTCGCCTTCGACGTCTTCGGGTCGTCCATCCCGTCTTGGCCGGTGGAGACGAGCGTCGCGTAGACCGGCTTCTTGCCCTCCCACAGGACGAGGGTCTGGTTCTCGATCGAGACCTCGACCCACTTCTCGCCCGCGTTCGCGGCCTGCGGCCACTCCTCGGGGCTCTGGGCGACGGCCACGTCGGCCGCGCGGACCCAGGTGCCGTCCTGGGCCTCGCGGTAGAGCACCTCGCCGCCGCGACGGACCTTGCCGGTGAGGCGGACCATCGCGCGGTGGGCGAGCGCGCCCTCCTTGAGGAACGCCTCGCCGACGAGCTTGTACGAGTGGGCGCAGCTCGCCTTCTTCTTCTCGCACTTGCCGCGCACGAAGCCGAGCGGGAGCGTGGCCTCGGAGCCGACCTCCACGCCGTGGAAGGGTGAACCGGCGTCGGGCTTGAGCTTGTCGATGGGGACGAGTCGGAGGTCGGTCGTCACCGCGAAGCCTCGGTGATCGGCCGCCTCGCCGCCGTCGAACGCGCCCACGAGCGCGAGGCCGGTGTGGCGGCGCGTGCGGTCGGCGAAGATCGCGTACGGCTGCGTGCGGAACGACGAGACGTTGGGGATCTTGCGCCCGCCCTCGAGCCAGAACGGGAGGGGATCGTAGCCCTCGCCCTCGGTCCGCGGCGACGCCGCCGCTTGCTGCGCGCCGAACGACTCGCCCCAGGTGAGCGAAGTCGATGGGCGCGCGGGCTTCGGCTGGCCCGGCAGCTCCACGTCGTTCGCGCCGAGCGCGAGCTTGTTGTCTTCCTTGCCCTTGCGCGAAAACCACGCGAGGTGCTCGTCGAGCTTGAACTCGCTCTTGTGCTGCTCCTCCTTCGTCGGGACGCGGAGGTACTGCGGAGCGACCGCGCGCACGAAGGCGTAGCGGTAGGGCAGCGGCTTCGACAGGTCCGGCCGCAGCGCCGCCGCCCGCGCGATCGGCGCCTGCGGATCGAGCGAGACCGACTCGTCGGCGCACACGTAGCCGCGGGGCGCGACCCGGTACCAGCCGCCCGAGCACGCCTCCGAGCCCGCGGGCGCCTCGGTGCGCGCGACCACCGCGCCGAGGCGGAGGTAGCCGATCTTCTTCGCGGCCTTGGACGGCTTGTCGAGGATCGGCACCGAGAGCGCGAGGGCGGCGAGCTTGGGAGCCTTGGCGACGTCGATGGCGGGGCCGTCGCTCGGGGTGGTGGCCGCGGCCGCGGTGATCGTCGCCGCCGACGGGCCGTCGCTCCCGCCCTTCTTGCCGCAGCCGACCGCCGCGAGCGCGAGCGCCGCCGCGAGCGTCGTCGCGAGCGTGGCGCGCGGCGAGGCCCACCGGCCGGCGAGCGGCGAGGGCGATCGAAGGGCGCGGACAGCGGGGAGGGGGCGGTGGGAGAGCATGGCGACGAGCCGATTGTCTACGACGGCGCCGTTTGGCCAACTTTTCGGTAGCCTTCCCGAAATGGCCGAGTGGCAGGTGGAGCTTTCATGGACGTGTGCAGGATGCAAGAGCAAGGTGCTCGGCCGCCATACGACGTGCACCACCTGCGGAAAACCCAAGGAGAACGAGGAGTACGAGATGCCGGCCGACGTCGCCGAGGCGGCGCCGGTCACGGACCCCGCGCTCCTCGCCCTCGCGCGCGCGGGTGAGAACTGGCGCTGCGCGTATTGCGCCAGCGACCGGCGCGCCGGCGACGGCTCGTGCGCGCGGTGCGGCGCGGGCCGGCAGAGCGCCCCGGCGCCGGTCGCGGCGGCCGCGGCGCCGCGTCCGCGCTCCCGCGCGGGCGTCGTCGTCGCGGTCGCGGTCGCGGCGGCGCTCGGCGTGGTGGGGGTGGGCGTCGCCCTCGCCGCCGCGCAGGGCGGCGCCCGGCGCGAGATCGTCGTGCGCCACGGGGACGAGACGAGGCGCACGGTGAAGGTGGCGAAGGTCACGTGGGAGTACGTCGTGGCCGTCGACGCCTGGCAGCTCCAGCCGCGGGAGGGGTTCTCCGACACGGTGCCGGCGGGGGCGGTGGAGGTCCGCTCGCTCGGCGAGCGCGAGCACCACCAGGAGGAGGTGCCCGACGGCTTCCGCACCGAGAGCTACACCGTCGAAGTGCCCGACGGCTTCCGCTCCGAGAGCTACACCGTCGAAGTGCCCGACGGCTTCCGCTCGGAGAGCTATACCGAACGGGTCGCGTGCGGGCAGGACTGCACCACCCGGCCGCAGACCTGCCGGCGCGAGTGCACGAACGGCAAGAACGGCTTCGCCAACTGCCGCGACGTGTGCACCGGCGGCGGCCAGAGCTGCACGCCCCGCTACTGCAACGAGTCACGGACCCGGCAGATCCCCAAGACCCGCACCGAGACCCGCACCCGGCAGATCCCCAAGACCCGCACCGAGACCCGCACCCGCGAGGTGCCGAAGACGAAGCGGGTGCCGCGCTTTGCCCCGTTCGCGTCGTGGAAGGAGTGGGGGTGGTCGGAGGTGCGAACGCTCCGCGAGGCGGGCGAAGGAGGCGTGACCCGGTGGCCGGACGCGTCGCTCGCTCCCGACGACGGCGGCCCGGCCCGCGAGCGCGCGCGAAAGTCGCAGGTCTACCGGGTCACCTTCGAGGACGGTCGGGGCGCGCGCTACGACTATTCGCCCGCGAGCGAGGCCGAGCTCGCGGCCCTCGCCAACCGAACGGACGAGCTCCGGATCCGGATCGCGCCCACCGTGAGCCCCCTCCCCTGACGCCGCCGCGCGCCGGGCTCCGCCGCGTGGTGCCATTTTCGGCGCGTGGGGCATACTTAGGAGGATGTCGGCGTATCGCGTTCCCGCTCGGCCCTCGGAGGCCGTCGTGATCCCCTACGCCGCCTTCGGCTTCCCGCCGCGCGCGCTCGTCCCGATCGCGATCGCGCTCCTCACCCTCGGGCTCGGCGTGGCGACGTCGCGGCCGCACCGCGTGACGTGCGCGCGTTCGGCGAGCGAGGTCGTGGTGGTGTGCGAGGCCAGCCGCGCCACCGGCCGCGACCGCTTCTGGCTCGAGGAGGACGAGCGCCTCGTGCTCGGCGAAGGCAAGCGCGCGGGCTGCCTCGACAAGCGCTCGGCGAGCGGCGGCGTCACACCCGTCACCTGCGCGGTGGACGAGCCGGCGGTCGTCGCCCGAGAGGTCGCCGCCTACGCCGCCGGCAAGGGCGCCGTCTACGTGCACGAGGGCGGCCGGCAAGGCCGCGTGCTCGGCGCGTTCGCGGCGGTGGCCGCGCTGTTCGGCCTCCTCGCGGCGACGATGATCGCCCGGCGGCGCGCGCGCTTCACGCTCCATTTGTCGCGGC
Source organism: Myxococcales bacterium (assembly GCA_016794325.1). Classification (GTDB taxonomy): domain Bacteria; phylum Myxococcota_A; class Polyangia; order Polyangiales; family Polyangiaceae; genus SXNL01. The sequence continues at coordinate 8,089 of JAEUKG010000884.1, forward strand.
GCGACAACAGTCTCGTCGTCGAGCACGGGGGCCCCAAGAAGGCGACCCGGCTGGAGCTCGAGGGCGACGAGCGCGTGGAGATCGAGTCGATGCCGCCGCCGGCCGCCGACGCGACCTTCGCCGAGAGCGCGCCCCGGCGGCTCGTGCTCGTGACGAGCCGCGGCGAGCGGCGCGCGATCACGCCGTTCCTCGCCGCGACCGCGGAGCACGTGAGGGTGGCCGTCGCGCTCGAGCAGGCGCTCCACGACGGGCACCACGGCGAGGCCCACGACGATCACGTCCTCGTGCCCGGCGCGCGCTGATCGTCCAGCGCGCGGGGCACAGCGACATCGGCTTCGGACGCGAGGGCTCGCCCGAGCGCGCGGCGGGTGGGCGCCGCGCCGGCGCGGGTTCAGCTCCGCTTGGCGCGCGCGCCTTCGGGCCGCGCGCGCGGGGCGGGGGCAGGCGCCGGCGTGGCCACCCGCTCGGGCGGCGCTCCGTCGCGATCGGCGAAGAAGGTGGCGAGCGCGGGCCACAGCCCCTTGGCCGCCGCCTTCGACACCACCGCGCCGACGTGGCCCCCGGCGAGGTGCATGTGGTGCTTGTCGGTCGCGGCCACGCGGTCGAGGACGACCTTGGCGCTCTGCCACGGCACGATGGTGTCGTGCTCGAACGTGACCGCGAGCGTGGGGCACCGGATCTCGGCGAGGTCGACCCGGCGACCGCCGAGCGACAGCTCCCCGCGGACGAGGGCGTCCTTCTTGTAGAGCTCGCCGATGTACGTCCGGTAGCACTCGCCGGGGAACGAGACGTTGTCGTTGCCCCAGGTCTCGACGGCGAGGAAGCCGTCGAGGAACTCGTCGTTCCACGCTCGGTCGAGGAGGTGGACCGCCTTCGAGAGGTTCAAGGTGGGGCGGATCATGTGGAAGGCGCCCTGCATCACCGGCCAGGGCACGACCCCGAAGCCGTCGACCAGCGCGCCGACGTCGAACGCCGCGTTGCGCGTCCAGGCCGCGAGCGGCCCGTCGTCGTCGAACGCCACCGGCGCGGCGAGGAGGCAGAGCGACGCGATGCGCTCTTGGTGCACCGCAGCATGGATCGCGGCGAGCGTGCCCCCGAGGCAGTAGCCGAGGACGTGGGTCTTGCCGCGGGGCGACGCCTTGGCCGCGACGCGGATCGCCCGCCCGAGGTAGGTCTCGCACACGTCGTCGAACGTGACGAAGCGATCCTCGTCCCCGGGCGTGCCCCAGTCGATCGTGTAGACGTCGAAGCCTCGCCCGACCAGGAACTCGGTGAAGCTCTTGCCGGGCATGAGATCGAGCACGTAGTGCCGGTTGATGAGCGACGGCACGAGCAGGATCGGCGTCCGCGGAGCGGCGGGCGCGCCCGCAGGGCGCCGGTACCGGAGCAGGCGCCACTTGTTCTCGGAGTGCACCACGTCGGCGGGCGTGGCGCCCACCTTCGGCCGCCCGCGCTTCGCGACCCCCGCGAGGTTCAAGAGGCGCTTGGTCCAGCTCGCGTCACCGCCGGCCATCGTCAGCGCGCCTCGTCGTAGAGCGACTCGAGCTCCGCGCGGAAGGCCTCGTAGACCTTCTTGCGGCGGATCTTGAGGGACGCGGTGAGGAGCTCCCCCTCCACCGTCAGCGGGCGGTCGAGCACGACGAATTTCTTGATCGACTCGTAGCTCGCGAGCTCGGCGTTGACCGCGTCGATCCGCTTCTGGACGAGGGCGCGCCGCGCGGCGTCGCGGGCGGCCGGGGCCACGCCCTCGAGGTGCTTGCCGACGACGGCCTCGTCGAGCCAGAAGCCGGCGACCAGGAACTTCTTGGCGTCGCCGTACACGACGACGTGCGCGATGAACGGGTCGTCCTTGAAGCGGAGCTCGATGTTGGCGGGGGGCACGTTCTTGCCGCCGGCGGTGACGAGGATGTCCTTCTTGCGGTCGACGATCTGGAGGAAGCCGTCGTCGGTGAAGCGGCCGACGTCGCCGGTCTTGAACCAGCCGTCGTCGGTGAACGCCTCGCGCGTCGCCTCGGGGTCCTTGTGGTACCCGCCGAACACGTTCGGCCCGCGGGCGAGGATCTCGCCGTCCTCGGCGAGCTTGAGCTCCACCTGGGGCAGCGGCTTGCCCACGGTGTCGAACCGGAAGGCGTCGTGCCGGTTGAGGGTGAGGGTCGGCGAGGTCTCGGTGAGCCCGTAGCCCTCGACGAGGAGGATGCCGCTCTCCCAGAACAGCTCCTTCACCTCCCGCTTGAGCCCCGCCCCGCCCGAGAGGCAGTAGCTGAGGCGCCCGCCGGTCGCGTCCGCGAGCGCCTTCTTCCGCGCCTCGGGGGTCGTATGTTGCACCGCAGCATGCGCGATCTTCTCCCAGTGGGAGGGGACGCTCATGAAGACGTTGGGCTTCACCTCCGGGAGCCGCGCGAGGCAGGTCGCGGGATCGGAGAGGTAGGTCAGCCAGCCGAGGGTGTTGCCGAGGCACATCTCGCCGAGGCCGAAGATGTGGCTCATGGGCAGCCACAGGAGATCGACGG
>JAEUKG010000905.1 GCA_016794325.1 Myxococcales bacterium
CGGCGTCCCTCAGGACGTCGATCTCGTGGGCTCGGCCAGCGGAGGCATGAGCGGGCCCGCGGGGCGCGCCGACTGCCGCTCCGACGTCGACGCCAACACCGAGTGCCGCGAGACGCTGAGCGGCGTCCGCGTCGACCTGCAGCAGGTGAAGGCGGCGCTCGAGGCTCGAGGCGTCACCGCGAGCGAGCAAGACGCGAAGATGAAGGTCGCCGAGCGCTTCGGCATCGACCCCATCGGCGTGCTCCGCTTCACCGGGCGGAAGAAGCAGCCCGGCCGCCGCCACGACGGCCGCTAACACCGTGACCGGTTGCGTTGAGATCGTTCGAGAGGTCGAGGCGGCGCCGAGGCGCGCGCGGAACAGCCTCCCGGCTTTGAGCACGCACCGCAGGCGTTAGGGTCGTCCCAGAACGGGTGCGGTTTCCCGTGCCCGTGCCCGTGCCCGTTCGCGTGAGAGCGGGCGCGCCGTGCCGGGCACGGGAATGGGCGCGGCCTCACTCCATCGTCTCGAAGCCGTCCATGAAGTCGAGGATCATCGGCTCGAGCGCGGTGCGATCGGGGAACGTGGCGAGCATGCCGTACATCGCCGCCGACCCCTCGGCCACGGGCTTGGTGGTGCGGAGGTGCTCGGTGCACTCGCGGAGATCGGCGAGGAACTGCCCCGCGACCGCGAGGTGCCCCGGCGTCACCATGAGGTGGAGCGCCGCCGGGAGCTGCTGGCGGTCGACCTTCCACCCGCGCGCGCCCATCGCCTCGCCGAGCATGAAGACGTCGACCTCGTCGGAGGTGAAGGCGAAGATGGTGGCGTCGGGCCGGCCCATGACGCGGAGCCCCGGGATCGCCGAGATCCCCTCGATGAGCTGGTTGGTCGCGTCCAGGGTCTGGCGCGCGATCCGGAGGTAACCATCCTCGCCGAGATAGTTGAGCACCGCCCAGGCGGCGGCGATGGGGCCGCCGGGGCGGGTGCCGGTGACGCTCGGCGAGGCGTAGATGCCGCCGGGCCAGTCGGTGTAGACGAAGTGCTGGAAGCGCCGGAGCTCCCGCGAGCGGTAGATGACGGTCGACGCGCCCTTGGCGGTGTAGCCGTATTTGTGGAGATCGGCGGAGATGCTGGTGACGCCCGGGACGCGGAAGTCCCACGCCGGGATCTTGCGGCCGAGCCGCTCGAGCCAGGGCAGGAGCATGCCGCCGACGCAGGCGTCGACGTGGAAGAGGAGGCCGCGCTCCTTGGCGAAGCCGGCGAGCTCCTCGATCGGGTCGACGACGCCGTGGGGGTAGGCCGGGGCCGAGCCCATCATGAGGATCGTCTGGTCGGTGACGAGCTCCATCGCCTTCTTGGGGTCGACGCGGAAGTCGTCGCGGAGCGGCGCGTGCACCGCCTTCACCCCGAAGTAGTGGGCGGCCTTCTCGACCGCGGGGTGGATGGTGATCGGCACGACCATCTCCGGCTTGGTCACGCCCGGGCGGGTGGCCTTGGCGTGCTCGCGGGCGGATTTGACCGCCATGAGCAGGCTCTCGGTGCCGCCGCTCGTGAGGGTGCCGGCGAAGCCGTCGGGCCCGCCGAAGAGCCCGCCCACCATCTTGACGACGTCGCGCTCGAAGCGCCGGAGGCTGGGGAACGCCATCGGGTTCAGGGCGTTCTCGGAGAAGAAGCGGAGGTAGGCGTCCTTCGCCACCGCCATCACGTCTTCGCCGGCGTTGTAGACGAGGCTGAAGGTCTTGCCCTTCTGCCACTCGGCGTCACCCTCGCGCTTGGCCTCGAGGCCGCGAGCGACCTCGTCCTTCGACATACCCTGCTTCGGAAACGACATGCTGCACCTTCTTGCTGCTTCGGCTCGACGTAACGACGCGACGCACCGGTCGATGCGCCGTCTCGGGGGTTCGTGGGCTCAGCCTCCGTCGCCGGTCGCGGGCGCGGTGCGCGGCGGGGGCTTGGGGATCTCGAAGTTGGCTTGCTCGGGGGTGAGGGAGCGCCCGCGGAGGGTGCCCTTGGCCTTGCCGAGGGGGGTCGCGCCGAGGAGCACCTGATCGGCGGTGCCGCCGCCGGTGGTGCGCAAGGTCGACTCGGGGGTCTTGGCGAACGAGGCGACGATCTCGAGGCCCTTGATCGACACCGCCGGCTGCTGCACCACCATGTCGGCGGGCGCGGTGCGGAACGCGACGGTGCCGTCGGGCTGGTCCTCGGCGCAGCCGGACGCGGTGAACGAGTAGCCGGTGGGCGGCGTCTTGTTGACCACGAAGTCGGGGAACTCGTCCTCGTTGGCGCACCGGATCGACGGCGCCACGCACTCCTCGGCGGGGAGGGTGCGGCAGACCTGGGCGGGGCCGCACCGCCCGCCGCAGCGCGCGCGGTCGCCGTTGCGGTCGGCGTTGGTGAACTGGCCCTGGAAGAGGCCGGTCTTGGGGTCGACCTCCATCCAGGCGTAGAGCTGGATCTGGGTGCCGAGCGGCTGCTCGACGTCGAGGAGCATGAAGTAGGGGCCGGTCTTGAGGATCTGCGTGCCCTTGCCGCCCTTGCAGTCGAACGTGTACGCGAAGAGGATTTTGCGGCGCGCGCTCGTGGCGACGCCGTCCTTCGTCGCGAGCCCGGGCTCGACGAGGACCGCGAGCTTGGTGCCGACCGGGAAGCGGGCGAGGGGCGTGATCCGGAACGCGCGGTCGTCGTCGACGAGCTCGCTCTTGCCGAGCTTGTCGCCGCCGTCGGGGTCGTGGGCGTAGATCGACGGGAGCTCCACCGGCTCGCCGCCCGGCCCCGGGACCTCGTCGGCGAGGTTGCCCTCGAGATCGGTCTCGAGCTTGATGATCTTCACCCGCAGGGTCGCCGGGTCGATCGGCTTCGAGAAGCGCAGCACCAGCGGCGCGTTGACGTCCGACAGGAGCCCGCTCGCGAGGCCCTCGATCGCGGGCTCGGGCGGGGAGACGAACGACTGGCACGCGGCGGCGAGGCCGAGGCCGGCCACCGCGAGGAGAGACGCAAAACGTGTAATATGCATCCTCTTCATGGCGCCCTCAGAAGAAGAAGGTCGTGCGGCCCTGGACCATCACGCTCCGCACCGCGTTGCCGTCTTGATCCTCGAGCGCGTCTCCGGGGAAGAGGATCGCGCCCTCGAGATCGAACGCGAAGTGGTCGAGGTACCGCCACTGCACCCGGGCGTCGACCTCCGTGCCGTAGAACTTGCCGGGCTTGCCGCCGTTGAAGTTGACGAGGTCGTCGGAGATCGTCGTGCCGTCGCGCTTCTGCTGCGACTGCACCGGGTCGTGCACCGGGGCCGGCGCCCACGCCATGAGGACGCCGGTGCGGAAGAGGAGGTCCTTGGTCGGCCGGACGTCGAACTGGGGGAAGATCGCCATCGCGTTGGTGAACGCGCCGCGCGAGGCGATGGCCTCGACGGGGAGGGTGGGGGCGTTGAGGCTGCGGAGGAGCTCGACGCCGGCGGCCGACGCCCGCGCCGTCTGGTAGGCGAAGACGTGCTTGAAGAGGAGGAGGCCGACGGTGGAGTCCTCCGAGAAGCGGAACTGGGTGAGCGGCGTGCCGACCTGGGGATCGCTGTCGCCCGACGCGTAGTCGGCCTCGAGGTAGGCCGTCCACCAGCGCGTGTCGTAGCGGGCGACGGCGCGGGCGCCGAGCTGGCGGATGGCCTGGCTCTGCACGGGATCGTTGGTGACGACGGCGAACGCCTTCGAGACCTCGCTCGTCTCGCCGATGAACGCGGCGGCGTCGAGGCCGCCGTAGAACTTGCCGTAGCGGGTGCTCACCCGGCCGCCGATCGCGTTGACCTTGGTGTCGTTCCTGCGGTCGAAGCGGTAGCCGTGGAAGAGGCGCGCCTCGACGTCGCGGAAGGGCAGGCCGATCTGGGGCGCGGGGTCGAGCGCGCGCACGGCGGTCACCCACGTCTGCACGTCGTCGCCGAGCTTCATCGGCTCGTCGACGACGTTGCGGTCGTAGGCGAGCACGAGGAAGATGCCCTTGTTCTCGGAGCGGTCCCGCATGTCGGGCGCCTTGAACGCCTCGAGCGGCTTCGTCGCGAAGAGGATGCGGTCGACGGTGTTGCCGCGGTTGGTGACGCCGAAGCGGTTGCGCCGGCCGTTGCCGTCGTTGAGCGCCACCGCCGCGCCCTCGGTGAAGGCCTGGCGCCCGATGCGGAAGAGGCCGATGGGCGTCACGACGTCGCCGTAGAGGCGCCGCACGTGGAGGTAGTCGGCGGGGCAGAGCGAATGCTGGTAGCTCTTCGGGTCGACGGTGCTGGCGCCGGTCTGGCGCACGCACACCTTGGCGGCGTTGACGTTGTTCGAGTTGACGTTGGCGCCGCTCGTCGACTCCGGCTCGCCGCCGTAGCTCCCGTTGTCGCCCCAGAGCACGCCGTCCATCACGTCCATCGAGGTCGTGATGCGCACCTTGTCCATCCAGTCGGTGGTGGCGTCGAGGCGGAGGCGGTGCTCGATGATGTTGATCTTGCGGTTCGACTCCGCGGTCAGGTCGAGGGGGTCGATGTAGAGGACGTTGGCGCGGTACTCGGCCCCGCCGCGCACCCCGAAGTCGCCGAGCTCGTAGCGCGTCGGCGGCGACTGGGGGTCGGTGTCGCTCCAGGGCTCGGGGCTCGCGGCGAGCGCCCGTCCGCTGGACGTCCAGCACGGCGCGGCGACGACGGCGAGCAGAGCGAAGGCGGCCGCGCTCCAGCGGCGGGGGGCGGAGCGACGGGAGGTCCGGGGGCGCACCTCGCGAGACTACTGCAAGTTTTGCCGACCCCACCGAGGTTTGAGGCGAGTTGAGCGCCGGCCTATACTCAGCGCCCATGAGGTCCTCGCTGCCGCTCGTTTTTCTAGTCGGATCGATGGTTTGTGGCGCTGGGGGGTGCTCCTCGTCGTCGTCGTCGAGCGACGCTCCGACGTGCCCCGCCGGCGTCGCGTGCGTCGCGCTCGGCGCGAGCGGCGGCGAGGCTCCGCTGGCGAGCGCGTTCGCCCAAGCCAAGAACGGGACCCTCATCCTCCTCGGCCCGGGCACGTTCAAGATGACGAACGCCCTCGCGCTCCAGGCCAACGACGTCACCGTGCGCGGCGCGGGCATCGACAAGACGATCCTGGATTTTTCGGGGCAGAAGGCGGGCAGCGAGGGGGTGTTCGCCCAGAACGTGACGAACCTCACCCTCGAGGGCTTCACCGTCGCCGACGCGCCCGGCAACGGGGTGAAGGTGCTCGGCGGCACCGGCGTCGTGATGCGCAAGCTCAAGGCGGTGTGGAACGGCCCCGAGCGCTCGGCGCACGGCCCCTACGGGCTCTACCCGGTGCAGAGCAAGAACGTCCTCATCGAGGACTGCGTCGCGGTCGGCGCGTCCGACGCCGGGATCTACCTCGGCCAGTCGCAGAAGGCGGTCCTCCGCCGCAACGAGGCCTACGAGAACGTCGCCGGCATCGAGGTCGAGAACACGTTCGAGGCCGACGTGTACGAGAACAGGTCGCACGACAACACCGGCGGCATCCTCGTCTTCGACTTGCCGGGCCTGCCCCAGCTCGGCGGCCGGAGCGTCCGCGTCTACAAGAACGAGATCGTCGAGAACAACACCGACAACTTCGCCCCCAAGGGCAACACGGTGGGCCTCGTCCCCCGCGGCACCGGCTTCTTCGTCATGGCCAACACCGACGTCGAGGTGTTCGACAACACCTTCCGCGGCAACAAGACGGTGCAGAGCGGCGTCATCAGCTACTACGTCACCGACGAGGCGATCAAAGACCCGAAGTACTATCCGTACCCGAGCAAGGTGTACCTCCACGACAACCGCTACGAGGGCGGCGGCGACGCGCCCGATCTGAAGAAGCAGATCGGCATCCTCCTCTCGACGGCGATGAGCAAGTTCCCCGGGGGCAAGGTCCCCTCTCTCGCCTACGACGGAATCGTCGACGACAAGCGCGAGGGCCCGGCCGACAACCGCATGCAGCTGTGCTTCAAGCGCAACTCCGGGTTTTCGTTCGCGAACCTGCACCTCGACAAGCTCGACAAGGCGTCCCCGAACCTCCCCGCCATCTTCACCACCGACGCCGCGCCCCACGACTGCGAGCTGCCGGCCCTGCCGGCGGTGTCCTTCCCCGGCCTGTGACGGCGGCGTCGGGCGGCGCGCGCGCGGCGCCGTCCTTCTTCTCTCGGCGCGCACGCGGTACGATCGGACGCTGGCGAGGAAACCTGCATGATGCATCGACTGAAGCCCTGGGCCCTCGGCGTCGCGATCGTGGGCGCCCTGTCGTGCAAGACGACGACCGAGGAGGACGACGCCTGCACCCCGGGCGGGGACGGCAGCTACGTCGACCAGACGCTCTCGGTGCTCGGCGAGTACTGCCAGATCAAGATCGAGGGCGGCAAGATCGTGCCGCGCAAGGGCGTCGTCGCCTACGACGTCGCGACGCCGCTCTTCAGCGACTACGCCGCGAAGTCGCGCACGGTGTGGGTGCCGCCGGGCAAGCAAGCCAAATACAACGACGCGGGGCAGATCGAGTTCCCGGTCGGCACGATCGTCACGAAGTCGTTCGCCCTCGCCCCCGACATGCGCAGCGACAAGGACCTGAAGTGGGTCGAGACGCGGGTGATGGTGCGGGGACCGGAGGCCTGGTACGTCGCGACCTACGAGTGGGACGACGCGCAGAAGAAGGCGGAGATCCGCCCCGGCGGCCTCGTGCTCGAGAAGAAGTTCGTGCGGCCCGACGGCAAGGAGGCGACGGCGCAGTACCTCCTGCCGGGGCAGATCCAGTGCAAGAAGTGCCACGAGCAAGACGGCAAGGCGGCGACGATCGGCCTGCGCGCCGATCAGCTCAACCACGACTTCACGTACCCCGACGGCGCGCGCGAGAACCAGCTCGCCCACTGGGCGAAGGTGGGGCTCATGACCGGCGGGCCCGCGGGCCCGGGCCCGCAGATGGCGAAGTGGGACGACCCGTCGACCGGCAACGTCGAGAAGCGCGCCCGCGCGTACCTGGACGCCAACTGTGCGTATTGTCACAACGACAAGGGCGAGGCGCGCACCTCGGGGCTCTTCCTCGGCGTCGAGGTCACCGAGGCCTACAAGCTCGGCGTGTGCAAGACGCCGGTGGCGGCCGGCAAGGCGACGAGCGACTACCTCTACGACGTGGTGCCCGGCAAGCCCGAGAAGTCGATCCTGATCTACCGGATGGAGCAGACGGCGCCCGCGATCGCGATGCCCGAGATCGGGCGTAGCCTCGCGCACGACGAGGCGATCACGCTCCTCAAGGACTGGATCAAGGGCCTGCCCGGCGGCTGCAGCAACTGACGCCCGTGGCGGGCGAGGGGAGCGACGGGCCGCGCGGCCGCGGCGAGCACGCGCGGCGGCGGCCCCGCGTGTGCCTCGACTGCCGGACCCGCATCCGCGGCGGCGGCGGGTGCCCCGACCGCCCCAAGCACCGCGTCGTCGATCTGCCGAAGGCGTCCGAGCGCGCGCGGATGGACGCCGAGGTGTGGG
>JAEUKG010000933.1 GCA_016794325.1 Myxococcales bacterium
ACCGAATACGACGCCCTCGCGTCGTCGTGGTTCGACGCGAACGACGACCAGCGCATCCGCCTCGATCGCACCGGCACGCGCCTCTTCCTCCCCTACTCCGGCCGTCACCACGCCGACGCCTTCGAGCCCACCGCGCATCGCCTCGCCATCACGCGCATCGAAGGCGGGCGCCTGGTGTCGGAGCGCAGCTTCGCCGTCGCCGACGACATCGTGCGCACCGCGCCCCTCGACGACGCGCGCGCCCTCGTCTTCGGCAACTCGGGCACGTACCTCATCGACCGCGCGAGCGGCGACTGGAAGCTCGACACGCTGCGTGAGGTCTACACGCCGATCGCGACCTACCGCATCGTCGACGCCGAGGACGTCCACGCCCGCATCTCGCGCATCGGCACGAAGTGCCTCGTGTCGACCCACGCGGGCGACGCCCACGCGCTCGGCGGCCCGAGCCTCGCCGAGGCCACGATCCCCTGCAGCGACACCAGCCGGCCCGTCGGCTACGCCGACACCGTCGTCTTCGCCGAGACCCGCACCGGCGTCCGCTTCGGCAAGGACGGCAAGTCGATCACGCCGTTGAGCGCCAACGAGGTCGCCGAGATCGCGAAGAAGGTCGATGGCCGGGAGTTCTACTGCTACGTCGACGGCTACCCGCAGAAGGGCTCGTCGCCGGTGATGCTCCCCTACCTCGACGCGGTCCCCGGCCGCATCGTGTGCGCCAAGCCGAGGCACGTGGGCCGCGGCGTCTTCGGCTCGCTGTTCGACTGAGGTCGTGAGATCGACGCCGGGGCGGTCGCGTGCGGTCGACCCGGCGTCCTCGTGTACACTGGCGACGTGGCCGGCTCCCCTCCGCCCAACGACGTCAGCACTCAAGAGCACCCGTGGAGCGAAGGCCCCAGCGAGCCGCACGTCGCGGTCTTCTGGGACGGAGGCTGGCAGCGCGTCGTCCTCGACGCGCGCACCCTGGTCGTCGGTCGCGCGAGCGAGTGCAACGTGCACGTGCTCCATCCGTCGGTGTCGCGGAGGCACCTCGCGATCGTCCCCGGGCGCCCGGTGCGCCTCCGCGACCTCGGGAGCGCCAACGGGGTGCGCGTCGGAGGCCACCTCGTCCCCGCGAACGCCGAGGTGGAGCTGGCCCCGGGCGTGCTCGTCGAGTTCGGCCAGGCGACCCTGGTGCTGCACGCCCCGTCCGCGGACGTCGCCGCCACCGGCGGGATGTCGCAGGTGCGCCAGCTCGTCGCGCTCGCGGCCCCGAGCATGCTCAACGTGCTCCTCCTCGGCGAGACCGGCTCGGGGAAGGACGTCTTCGCGGAGGCCGTCCACCGCGGCTCGCCCCGCGCCGCGGGGCCGATGGTGCGGCTCAACTGCGCGGCGCTGGCGGAGAGCCTGCAAGACAGCGAGCTCTTCGGCCACGAGAAGGGCGCCTTCACCGGCGCGGTCGCGAGCAAGCCCGGCCTCGTCGAGATGGCCGACGGCGGGACCCTCTTCCTCGACGAGATCGGCGACATGCCGCCGTCGATCCAGGCGAAGCTCCTGCGGACGATCGAGCACAAGCAGGTGAGGCGCGTGGGCGCGACCGTCGACCGCGCCGTCGACGTCCGCTTCATCGCGGCGACGCACCGCGATCTCCAGGCCATGGTGCGGGAGGGCACGTTTCGCCAGGATCTGCTCTTCCGCATCAACGGCATCGCGATCCGGATTCCACCGCTCCGCGAGCGCGTCGCCGAGATCGTCCCCCTGGCCCAGGAGTTCGCGCACCCGTCGCCCCTCACCGCGGCCGCGCAGGCGAAGCTCCTCCGGCACGGCTGGCCGGGCAACGTGCGGGAGCTCAAGATCGCCATCGAGCGCGCGAAGGTGCTCTCCCGCGGGGGCGCGATCGATCAGGCCCACCTCCTGCTCGGTGACGAACCGCAACCGCCGCCGACCCGCGCTCCGCAGTCCGTCGGCCCCGGCGCCACGCTCGCCGAGGACCTCGAGGCCCTCGAGCGCGCGCGCATCCAGGCGGCGCTGGATCGGACCGGAGGCAACCAGACGCGGGCCGCGGAGCTCTTGGGGCTATCCCGACGCGGCCTCGTCAACCGCCTGGAAGCGCTGAATTTCCCCCGCCCTCGCCGTGACAAGAAGGCGTAGACGAGCCCCCCGCGCGGGTCACGGCGGCGCGCCGGCGTCGCAGGACTTCGCGCACACGCCGTTGCACTCACGGAAGCCCGCGGTCGTCCTGCAGACGCAGCCTCCGACGTCGCAGCGCGCGTTGGGGTCGGCGCAGTGAAAGCGGCACGGCTTGCCCAGCGCGGCCGGGACCTCGCACACCCCCTCGCCGCACTGCGTCCCTGCCTGGCACCGGTGCCCGCACGCGCCGCAGTGATCGTTGTTGAACTGCGGGTCCACGCAGCGGTGGGGCTCACAGGCCACCGTACCGGGACTGTTGGCGCTGCCGCAGGGGATGCACCGAGCCTGCGTGAGCGGCGCCGAGCACATCTCGTCGTTCTTGCAGCGCGCGCCGCACGCGCCGCAGTTCTCGACGTCGTGCGCGATGTCCACGCACCGACCGCCACACGCGACCGCCCCGCTCGGGCACGAGCATTGGCCGCGCTCGCAGCGCTCCTCGGGACCGCAGTCGGCGCCGCTCGTGCACCGACGACTCGGCCGGGCACGCGGCGGCCCGCCTGCGCCGCCGCTCACCTCGATCGCTCGCGGTGCGCTCG
>JAEUKG010000935.1 GCA_016794325.1 Myxococcales bacterium
CCCTCTCCACCTGCTCCACGGGGAAGTGCGTCGAGGCCACGGTGCGGTGCGAGGGCGATCAGTGCAATGTGCAAGGTTCTCGCGAGGTCGTGCCCGACGCCGGCGGCCTCCTCGGCGACGCCGCGCCGCCCGCGGACGGCGGCGGCGGCTCCGACGGCGGCGGCGGCTCCGACGCCGGGGGCGACTCCGACGCCGCGCTCGGCGACGGTGGGACGACGACGTTGCCGCCTCTGCCGCCCGGGATCTTCAAGTGCGCGGGCAGCCTCCCTCAGTGCGAGTCGATGGGCGTCGGTGTCTCTCTCTGCCCCGGCGGCCAGTCGTGCTTCTACTCGCCTTCGTTCGCGGACCCCTATCCCATCCGGTGTGCGGATCCGACGCCCCCTGCCGGGATCAAGCTCTGCTGCGCGCAGAGCGACTGCCCTGGCGCGACCTGCTGCGCCAAGCCCGGCTACTATCCGCAGTGCCTCCCGAGCTCCCAGTGCGCGGCGAGCGAGCGCGTGTGCACGACCGCGGCGGACTGCGGCGCGGGGAGCTGCCTGCCCGGCGGCCCCGACGTGTGGTCCTTGTGCTCCGCCCCGCCGAGCCCCTTCACGTGTTCGCCCATGGGAGTGCCGCAGTGCCCGGGCGCCTGCCCGGGCAACATCACGGGCTGCTGGGGTACGCCGCCGAACGCCACGTGCGAGGGAGCGGTCATTCCGGGACAAGCCAAGTTCTGCTGCGGCCCCAGCGACTGCAACGCGGGCATCGCTGCCATCGGCGGCCAATGCTGCGGCGGCGGGGGCGGGCCGCAGTGCACGAAGACGGCCTGCCCGGTCGGGCAGACCGCGTGCACGAGCAGCGTCGACTGCGGCGGAGCGCCGTGCGGCCCCCCCGGGCCCTTCGGCTTCCGCTTCTGCCAATGAAATAAGGTCGCGCGGGGCTCAGCCGAGGAGCGGGAGCGCGTCTTCGCCGGAGGGAAGAGGGAACTGCCCGATGAACGGCGCGCGGTCGACCCCGAGCACCCGGCGGAGCTCGCGGTGGATGTGCGACGCGTGGAGGCGCGCGCCGCGCGTGTCGGCGTCGGGGACGGTCTCGGCGACGTTCGACTTCGACAAGCGGAGCACCTTGTGGCCCTCGTCGGTCTTGCCGATGGCTCGACCGCCGCGGATCCCGGGGCCGACGAGCAGCACCGAGGTGACGTTCCAGTGGTCCTTGCCGTTGCCGGTGTTGTACTTCGGCGTTCGACCGAAGTCGCTCGTCACGAGGACGTAGAGCTTGTCGCGCAGGCCGAGCTGCTGGGCGCGCAGGAGCGTGTAGCGCAGGCGCGCGAGGAAGGTGCCGAGGGCTGCGGTCTGGTTGGTGTCGTGCTGGGCGTGGGTGTCGAAGCCGCCCTGGGCCCACGTGGCCGACACCGACACGCCCGCCTGGAAGCAGCGCAGGATCGTCTCGATCGGCCGCCCGAGGTCGATGAAGCGGGCCACGCCCTGGGCGGGGTTCGCGGGGTTCGTGTTCGAGGTGAGATAGGCCCGGGTGTCCGGGGCGAGGTCGTTCACGAACGAGTCGATCGGCGGCGGGGCGCCCTGCGCGACCGATTTGAGGAGGTTCAGCGCGTCGCCGCTCTTGGACGCGTCGCGGAGCGCCGCGAGCGTGCGCTTGTTGCGGGGGAGGGTGGCCTGCGCCTCGAGCGACTGGAGGCGCTGGTTGCGCAGCTCGAGGATGCGTCGCGAGCCGACGTCGGTGAGGAGGCCAGTCTCCTCGCCCGGCGCGCCCTTGAACGGATCGGCGAGGAGCTCGATCTTGCTGCCGGGGAAGCGGGAGATCCCGACGACGTCGCCGGTGCGGTTGTAGTACCCGCTCGCGAGGAAGGCCATCGGGACCTGGCGATCGCGCGCCACCTGCCCGGCGAACAGGGCGGCGAGGGCGGGCAGCTCGATGTTGTTGTGCCCGCACGCGAGGGCCTGCACCCCGACGTCGTGGTTGTTGGTCTCGGTGTCGACGCCGTTGAAGACGAGGACGTCGCGCCCCACGTTCTGGAAGAAGTGGACCGGATCCTCGACGGGGTTGTTCTGGGTGGTGAGCAAGAACTTCGCGCCGCCCGCCCCCTGCGAGGGGACGGGGATGCCGTTCACGTTCTCGATCGCGGTGACGATCTTGTTCTCGTACGACGGCGTCGTCCCCGGCTCGGTGGTCTTGCCGTCGCAGAGGAGCGTCGGGTCCCACCCGCCGCCGGCGTGCATGTGGAGGAGGTAGGGCCCGCCCCAGGTGGCCTGGTCGGCGCTCGCTTGCGACGAGACGCCCCACGGGAGCATGAGCGAGAGGCCCGAGAGTCCGGCGAGCTTGAGGAAATTGCGGCGATCCATGGCTTTTTCTCTCACTCGTGGGTGAAGCGGTAGTCGGTGATGAGGTACGTCACCACGGCCTGCCAGGCGCGCACGGTGAAGTTCTCGTCGCGGTCGAGCCGCATGCCGGGCTCGTACGGCGCCTTGTTGTCGGTGCGGGGCCGGAGCTTGTCGTAGACCGCGCGCACGTAGCCGTTCTGGTCGGGCTCGAAGCGCGGCGCCTTGTCCCAGTCGCTGTCGGCGACGCAGCGGTAGTTGCCGATGCCCTTGCCGTTGCCGTTGCCGGCGAGGTCCTTCTCCTCGAGGTCCTTCCACACGTCGACGAAGAGCGAATAGGCGCGGGTCACCTCCTCCGACGAGGCCTCGACGTTCTCGCCCAGGAAGCGCCAGAAGAGGTACTTGATGTTCTCGCGGATCTTCGCCTCCGCGTCGGGGACGGGCACGAGCGCCGCGCCCGCGTTCGCGCGGATGGTGAACGGCGTGGTCGTGATGTCCACGTAGCGGAAGAGGCGGCGATCGCCCTTGGGCTTCGTGAAGTCGTAGCTCGTGGCGCGGCAGGCGACGAGGGCGCCGGTGTATTGGCTCGTCGCCACCATGAGCGGGCTCATGGTGTCGGTGCGCTTCGTCACGTCGCCGGAGTCGATGCCGCCGTACACGAGGCGCCACTCGGCGTCCGACACGAGGTCCGAGCGGAGGAAGCCGTCCCGCGCGCGCGCGGCGTCGGGGCGCGCGGCCTCGTACTGGAAGAAGTAGAGGCCGGTGGTGGCGCGGTACTTCCGCCCCAGCATCTCGGGGGTGAGGAGCCGCCCCTGGCCGAGGCCCTGGTGCAGCCCGTCTTTGGTCGTGTCGCCCGACTTCGCGCGGAAGTAGGGGCTGCGCACGATGGCGAGCACCAGCTTCCGCAGATCGTACTTCGCGGCCATGAACTCGGCGCCGACCTTCACGAACCAGTCGTTCTGGAGCGTGAAGGCGCGGACGCGATCTTCGTAGTCGGGGGTGGTCTTGTCCTGCGGGAACGTGAGCGGCTCGTCGCCGACGAGCCCGCGGAACATCACCTGCGCCACCGACACGCCGAAGCGCGGATCGCGCGGGATCTGGGCGCCGAGCCACATCACCGCGTTGCCGTAGCTCTCGGGCGGCGTCAGCGCGGTGTTGAAGCCCGGCGGCAGCATGTCGTCGTGCCACTTGTCGGCGGGGTCGAAGCGGGTGAGCTGGTTCTCGTTGAAGCCGCGGAAGCCGCCGGCGATCGGGTCGATCACCTTGTGGCACACCGAGCACATCGCCGAGTTGCTGGTCGGGTTCTGCACCGACGTGAGCGCGGTCGAGTCGACGGGGCGCTGCGCGAACTTGAAGATGTCGGTCGCGAGGAAGTTCTTGAGGACGATGCGCGCGCGCTTGCGGCTCTTGTTCGTCGGCGTCGTCTCCCACCGGTTCAAGAACGCGGGGGTGGTGAGCACGCCCGCGGTCGGCATCGCGGTCATCTTCGAGGCGCCGTTCTGCGTCGTGTATTGCACCGGCGACAGCTCGATGCGCTTCCACTCGAGGAAGCTCTGCGGCGTCATCGGCTGGTCGTGGGGCAGCCCGTAGATGCGGGCGACGTAGGGGTTGGCGACGACGTAGTTGCCGGTGACGACGTCCGAGAACGGCAGGTCGTTGCGCACCACGTACTCGATGAAGCGCATCGGCTCCTGGGTGATCGAGGCGGTGGCGAGCTGCCGGTTCTCGGTCGTGTAGCCCGGGTTCTTGTCGTCGTAGAGCTCGGGGGCGTTGTCGAACGTGCCGCCGACGCCGGCGTCGAGCCCGCGCTCGGTGAGGAGCGCGTCGTTCCAGATCTCGCGCAGGAGGTCGTAGAAGAGCTCCTCGCGCGTGAGCGCGAGCACGAACTTGTCGAACCCCTCCTCGCCGGCCGCGGCCTCGAGCTCCTCCTCCTTGGCGAAGCGGCCCGCGAGCACGATCGACGCCTTCCGCGCCGTCTCCTTGAGCGTCAGCGACTGCACCTGGAGCTGGTCGCCGGCGTCGCAGGTCTGCTCGCGCCCCTCGCGGAGGTCGGCCACGAACTTGCTCAGGATCTTGTACTCCTCGGAGTCCTTCGCGAGGACGCGCCCGCCGCCGTGCTGGCGCTCGCCGAGCGGCTTCACCAGGAGGAGCGGCGTGTCGCGCACCTGGAGCTGGGCGTAGTCGCGGATGGAGTCGATGTTGGCGGTGACGAAGTCCGGGTACGTCTCGCGGTACATCCGGAACTTCGCGCCTTGCTGGTCCGCGAGGCCGCCGGCGGTGTGGCACCCCGCGCACGCCTGCATCGCGCGGCCGTACACCTGCGACGTGAAGTACTCGCGCGTGCTCACGCACGACGGCCCCGACGGACCGGCCTCGTCGTCACCCCCGCAGCCCGCCGACGCCGCCGCGGCCACGGGGCCGAGGAAGAGCGCGGCCGCGATCCACGCGCCGCGTCCAGTAAGGAATCCCGAGGTCCGCCGCATGTTGGCTCCTCCCTCCCGAGAGGATCATGTTCGCAACCTCGATCGGGTCGGTCAAGGAGACGGCAGACGGAGTCGAGGGTCACAGGTGCGGTCTTCGGCCTCGCTGTGGGGCGCGTCGGGAGGTTTTCGCACATCACCGGCCTCGGCGCGGCTGGCCGGGCGAATCGTGATAGCCGCCGGTTGTGGTAAGGTGGACGACGATGGGACGCCGCACGCACGCTGCCCTCCTCCTCCTCGCGCTCGGGGTGGTCTCCGCCGCGGTGCCCCTCGCGTGCGGCTCGAGCAGCGAAGGCGAATCGAGCTCGAGCAGCGGCTCGTCTTCGCCGACGAGCTACGTCCCAGGCGAGGCTCCCTCGCAGAACCCGCTCCCGCCGGGCGCGACGCCGCGCGACGGGTCGGCGCCGGTCGTCGACTCCGGACGCGACGCCGGCGGCAGCAGCAGCTCGAGCGGCGGCGGCGACAGCGGCGGCCCGCAAGACGCGAGCGGCGGCGGCTGACCGCAGCGCCTGCGCGGGGCCGAACGCCTTGCGCCACCGGGAGCGCGAACCCGCGGCGCCGCGGCCTCCGAGCCGCGGCGCGCCCCTTGCTCGGCGGCGCGCCATGCGCCGTGAGCCTCTCTCCGCCGTCGACGCCGCTTGGCTCGGCATGGGGTCCGAAGAGAACCCGATGGTCATCACCGCGGTCCTCTCGTTCGCCGCGCCCGTGCCCCGCGCCGCGCTCGTCGAGACCATGACCCGCGTCGCCGAGAGCCCTCGCTTCCGGCGCCGCGTGGTGCGCGCGATCACGGGCGCCCACTGGGAGGACGACCCGACGTTCGACGTCGACGCCCACGTCACCCACGTCGCCTGCCCGCGCCCGGGCGATCGCGCGGCACTCGAGGAGGTGGTGAGCGACGTCATGGGCCACGCGCTCGACCCGCTGCGCCCGCTGTGGCACCTCACCTTGGTGGACGGCGTCGGCGAGGGCGGCGCGGTCATCGCCCGCGTGCACCACGCGCTCGGCGACGGCATCGCCCTCGTCTCCATGCTCCTCGGCCTCGCGGCGTCGGACGCGACGCTCGCCGACGTCGGGAGCGCTCGGCCCCCGCCCGCGGGCGTCGGCGATCTCGCGCTCGCCGGGGCGTCGCACCTCGCCACCCTCGGCCGCTTGCTCGTCATGCCGGCCGACCCCCCGACGCCGCTCAAGGGCGCGCTCGGGAAGCGCAAGCGCGTCGCCTGGACCGACGCCCTCCCGCTCGATCGCCTCAAGGCCATCGGCAAGCGCCTCGACGCCAAGGTCAACGACGTCGCCACCTCCCTCGTCTCCGCCGCCCTCGCCGAGGAGCTCGAGCGCGCGGGAGCGATGAAGCCCGGGCTCGAGATCCACGCGCTCGTCCCCGTGTTCTTCCGAGGGGAGGGCGGCCTCGGCAACCACTTCGGGCTGGTGTTCCTCGCGCTCCCGCTCGGCGTCTCCGACCCCCTCGACCGCGTGCGCGCGGTGCAGCGGCGGATGACTATCCGTAAAGAGGGTGTCGATGCCGCCGTGTCGTGGGAGGTCCTCGGGGCGATGGGCGTCGCGAGCCCGGAGCTCGAGCGCATCGGCATCGACGTCTTCTCGCGCAAGGCGACGCTCCTCGTCACCAACGTCCCGGGGCCGCCGGTGAAGGTGCCGCTCTTCGGCCAGACGATCGACGACATCGTCGTGTCGGCCCCCAACGCCGGTCACATCGGGCTCGGGGTGAGCATCCTCTCCTACGCCGGCGGGGTGCGGGTGACGGTGGCCGCGGACGCGCACCTCGTCGACGACCCGGCGCGGGTCGCCCGCGCGGTCGAGCGCCACTACGCGGCGCTCGACGCGCGCGTGGTGTAAAGCTGCTGGAAATTCGCGCCTTTGGGGCCGGGCGCCGCACGTCGCGGCCCGTCGCGACCCCCGCGACGGGTCGCGAACCTCTCGGTTTTCTTCCGGATCTCGCTCGGGTCGCTTGCGCGCGGGGGAGATGGAGGTATGAGGGCGGCCATGCACAGGGGCCTCGTCGCGCTGTCCACGGTCGTGAGCTTGGGTTTGGCGGGCTGGGTGGGGGCGTGCTCGTCGAGCTCGCGCACCAGCGGCTTCGAGGAGACGGCGCCGCCGCCGGCTTCGTCCGGTGGGGAGCAGGCGAGCGGCGGGCAGACCGGACCCGGCCTGGGCGGCGACAACTCCAAGGCGGTGGTCGACGTCACCCTGAAGGGCAAAGTCTACGCGCCGAACGGCACGTTGCCCCTCGGCGGCGCGCTCGTCTACGTCACCGACAAGATGCCCGAGGAGATCACGCAGGCCGCGTATTGCGACAAGTGCGTCGAGCTCCCGGAGGGTAGCTTCACCTACTCGAAGCCCGACGGCGCCTTCGAGCTCCCTCGGTCGATCGCCCCCGGCAAGTCGATCCTCGTCGTGCAGAAGGGCCAGTTCCGCCGCGCGCGCACCATCGAGGTGGTGAAGGCCGGCGACATGTCGATCCCGAAGGAGATGACGACCCTCCCCGGCAAGCGCGACGCCGCGGCCGGCGACGAGACGCCGCGGATGGCGATCCTCAAGGACTCGAGCGACTTCGACAAGATCGACACCTCGCTCACGAAGCTCGGGATCACCGGCGTCGACATCAAGAACAGCCGAGCGCTCCTCGACAACGAGGCGGAGCTCCTCAAGTACCACGTCGTCTTCGTCCCCTGCGGCTCCAAGGACGACCCGCGCTCGCAGGCGACCACGTCGCGCCAGAACCTGGTGAAGTTCGTCCAGGCCGGCGGCCGCCTCTACGTCACCGACTGGAGCTACGAGTTCGTGCGCCAGCCCTTCGGCGGCTTCCTCTCGTGGTCGAACGAGACGAGCACCCTCGGGAGCGCGGCCTCGATCGGCGAGTGGGACGCCCCCGCCCAGGCCGAAGATCCGGGCCTCAAGGACTGGCTCACCGCCACCGGCGACTCCAGCTTCACCGTCATCGGCAACTGGACCCAGATCAGCAGCGTGAACACGCTCCCGGGCGTCGACCACGACGGCAAGAACGTCAACGTGACCCCGAAGGTGTGGGTCACCGCCACCAAGAACGGCAAGCAGACGCCGACCACGGTGAGCTTCGAGAACAAGTGCGGTCGCGTGCTCTTCAGCACGTACCACACCGAGGGTGAGATGGGCACGGGCGGCTCGAGCGCCCTCGCCGCGCAGGAGAAGGCGCTCCTCTACGTCCTCCTCGAGATCGGCGTCTGCGTCGGCAAGCAGCCTGGCGGCGTCAACTGACGGGCGCTCGCCCGCGTTGCATCACGACAGCTCGCGCCGCGTGAGGACGCGCTCGAGCGGCGACAGCGCCGGGTCGAGGGCTCCGGGCGCGAGGTTCACTCCGCGGGAGACCGCGGTCACGGTGAAGCGCGACGCGCCCACGTTGAACATCCGATGGAGCGTCATCCGGTTCGTGTCGTCGAGGACGACGCACGACAGCGGTCGCGGGAGCGAGGCGCGCTCGGCGCGATCGGAGAGGGTGAGGAAGAACGCGGCCGTGCCGGCCAGCTCCTCGACGGCGTTCGCGGCCGAGCTCGCGGCGAGCGGGAGGCCGGCCTCGTCGCTGAGGACCACGGCGGCGAAGCCCCCCTTCTCGGCGATCGTGTCGAGCAGGCGCGGGAGCTCCCCGAGCCCGCCCTTGCCGACGTGGATCGCCGACAGCTCGCGCCCCATGCGCTCGCGGTCGAGGACCGGCGCGAGGACCTCGCTCATCACCTTGCGGACCTCGTTGGTCCCGTCGCCGCGCTGAGCGAGCAGCGGCGCCATCAGCTTCTGGACCTCCTTCTGCATGCGCTCGGGATCGGGCGACTGGCGCACGATGGTCGAGAGCAGGCCGCGGACCTCCTCCCGGAAGACGTCGTTGTTGCGCTCGCGGTTCGTGACCGCGTCGATGACGTATTGCATCTCTCGGCGCAGGAGGTCGACGCCAGGGTCCTTCTTGGGGTTGGCGAGGAGCGGCGCGAGCATCACCTCGAGGTCCGCCTTCACGCGGTCGTGATCGGTCCGCGGCGCCGGGACCGCGCGGAGCTGGGCCTCGAGCTGCGTCGCCCGGGCGCGCTCGGCCTCCTGGGCCTCGACGAGCGCCGCGCGCGCGGCGCGGCCGCGTCGTGCTCCGAAGAGGTATCCGGCGAGAAGGAGCGCAACCACCGCCGAAGCGGCGAGCGCGATCGCAATCGGTGTCATGGCTCGATGACCTCCTCTTGGTCTCGCGGGCAGGCCGAGCCCTTGGTCGAGACGACGACGCGGCGGTTCCACGAAGAGTCCGCGGGGGCTTCGTCGACTGGCCAGAACGATCCGAAGCCGCGGACGTTGAGGCGCGCCTTGGCGATCCCGGCGCTCTCCAGCGCCGCGCTCACCGCCGAGGCTCGCAGCCGGCTGAGGCGGAGGTTGCCGTCTTCGGTGCCGGTGGCGTCGGCGTGTCCGTCGACGAACACGACGACGTCGTCGTGGGCCTTGAGCCAGTCGCCGAGGCTCGCGAGCGGCGCTCGCGCCGCCGGCGGCGGCGCCGCGGACCCGCTCTTGAAGTTGAGCACCAACGGCGGGCATTTGGCCGCGGCCCGGGTGGAGCTCGACGGCGCAGCCGCCGGCGGAGGGGGCGCGCTCGCGCTCGGGGGCGGCGCCGCCGCCGAGGCCAGCGGGGCGGCGCTCGAGGGAGGGCCGGGGTCGCGAACGGACGCTCCTCGCGGCTCGTCGCGGCCCGAGAGCGCGAACGCGGACCCGAAGGCGCTCATGGCGCCGATCGCGACGAGCACCGCGGCGATCGCGGGCGGCACGTCCTCACCGGGGACCACGAAGCGGGACCGATCGCTCACGAGAACCCCATGTCGCGGAGCCTCTGCAAGTTGGCGATGACGCGGCGGTCTCTGGGATCGAGCCGCTCGGCCTCGAGGAACACTTCGTACGCGGTGCGGTAGTCCTTCGCGAGGAGCGCGTCCACGCCCCGGTCGAAGGTCTCCTCGAAGGAGCGCGACACCGCGTTCATCGACGGGAGCGTGGTCGGCGCCGGCGGCGGCAGCGACGACCAACGCCGGGGCGGCCGCGTCGTGACGTGCCGAGCGCCTTGGCTCTCGACGAAGACGTCGCCCCAGCCGTCGTCGACGACGGCGGCTCCCTGATCGCGCTCGGCCTCGTCGAGCCGACGCGCCACGTCGAGGAGCACACTCTCGACCGAGCCGTCGATGTCGCGCGGTGGGATCACTTCCTTGCCGAGGGTGCGGCACGTCACCTGCGCCGCCCCCAAGAAGGCGATGCGCCGAAACGCGTCGAGGCCCTTGCCCAGACGGTCTTCGGCGCTCCACACCTCTCCCGCCTTGATGATGAGGCGACCTCGCCCCGCCGGCGACTGGACCTCGATCACGACCGAGTGGCGGCCCATGCCCGCGAGCTGCACGTAGTCCGCCACCGCGAAGGGGGAGATGGGGTTGGCGTCCCCGCCGAAGCCGAGCTTCGACTCCACCAGCGACCGCAGGCGATCGAGCGGCAGCGGCTTCTCGTAGACCTCGACGTCGGCCCGGTTCGGGAGCCGGTGCTTGTACCTACCGATGTACGCGGACACGTAGACGATCGGCACTCGCAGCCCGAGCCGGTCGAGCTCGGTCGCGACCTCGATCCCGGAGCCGTCGGGGAGATCGAGGTCGGAGATGACGAGCTCGGGCCGGCGCTCGCCGAGGACTCGCTTGGCCTCCCGCACCGTCGCCGCGTCGGCGACCTCGACGCCCTCGAGCTTGGAGAGCCCGCGGACCATGGAGAGGCGGAGGGTCTGCTCGTCCTCGACGATCAAGATGCTGCGACCGCCGCTCATGGGTCAACTCTTGCCGGCGTAGAGCGAGTCGATGATGTCGACACCGCACTCGAGGCCCTCGCACCAGCCGATGAAGCGGTCGACCATCGCCTTCCCCTTGAAGAGCGCGCCGTGCTGCGGCGCGATGACCTCGATGTCGAGCTGGCGCGCGACCTTCGCCCACGCCTTGAGCGCGCGCCCGCTCGCCATGTAGCGCCGGTGGAACCCGGCCATGTACTTCTCGTGCGCGTCGAAGTCGGGGACCTCGCGGTAGTCGGTGCCGATCGAGGCGCCGAGGTCGCCGCTGTAGAGGATCTTCGAGATCGGATCGTAGACGTGGAAGTTCCCGGGCGAGTGGAGGAAGTGCGCGGGGACGATGCGCATCGCGCTCGAGCCGAGCGTCATCGTCATCCCCTCGTCGGCGATGGGGAGGAGCCGGGACTCCACCAGCCGGTCGAGGCCGAAGTGGGGGACGAAGCGCGTCCACAGCGACGAGACGTACGCCGTCGCGTCGGTCGTCATGAGCCACCCGTTGACGGCGGCGACGATGTCCGGGTCCTGGTGCGAGAGGAAGATCGTCTCGAGCTTCGCGCCGGCCAGGAGGCCGGTCGTGGCCGCGAGGACCTTCGTGTAGATCTTGTGGCCGCCGGGGTCGAGGATCATGCCCGACTTGCCGTCGACGATGACGTGCTGGTTCGCCTGCACCGCGAAGCCGCCGGCGGTGTAGTCCTCGAGGAGGATGTTCTTGTGAGTCCCGTTGTCGAAGAGAACGACGTGTGCCATGAAATCCTCCTCACAAGATCTTTCGGATGTCGTCGATGGCGCGGCGCATGTCGAGGAAGATCAGGCCGAGCTTGGCCGACTTGCTCGCGAGGCAGAGGAGCAGCGTCCCCGAGCCCGCCGCCATCATCACGGCGTAGCCGTTCTTTCCGCGGACGAGGACCTCGTCGACGTCGCCGCGCTCGAGCTCCGACGCCGCGCGCGCGCCGAGGCTCGAGAGCGTCGCGCTCATGCCCGCGACCCGCGTCTCGTCGATGTGCTGCGGGAGCGCGCTCGCGATCATGAGGCCGTCCTCGGAGATGAGCGCGCTCGCCTCCACGTCGGGTGACGCGCTCTGCAGAGCGCGCAAGACACGGTTCAGGTTGTCGACGCGTGACATGGGTTCCTCCTTCGGTGCTGGTCAGTTCTTCTGGGGTTGCAGCGGCACCCTCATGGTGATGGTGGTGCCCACGCCCGGCGTGCTCTCGATGTCGAGCCGACCACCCGAGGTGTCTGCGATCTGTTGGCAGAGGGCGAGGCCGATGCCCGACCCCTTCTCCTTGCTGGTGAAGAAGAGGTCGCAGCAGCGCCGACGGACCTCGTCGGTCATGCCGACGCCGGTGTCGTGCACCCGCAGCGCGAACGAGTCGCCCTGTTCGAGGCCCGCCGAGACCGTGATCGTGTCGCCCTCGCTGCACGCCTCGATCGCGTTCTTCACGAGGTTGAAGACGACCCCGCTCACCACGCCCCAATCGAGCGGCAAGAGCGGCATCGGCGGCACGCGCGCGTCGAGCTTCACCCCGCAGCGGGCCGCGCTCGGCTCGAGGATCCGGCACGCCTCCGAGACGGCGAGATCGACCGACACGTGCTGGTCGGCGTGGACCGGTCGCACGAGGCCACCGACCCCTTGCAGCGTGAGGTTCATCCGACGCACCTCCCAGAGCACGGCGTGGAGGTCGGGGCGGATGCGCTCGTCGGCGTCCTCGATGAGGACCTCGAGCATGCTCGTCATCGCCGCCAGCGGGTTGCGGAGCTCGTGGAGCATTGATGGGAGCGCGTCGCCGAGCGCGGCCATCTGCAGCAGACGATCGCGCTCGCGGCGGAGCTCGAGGACGTTCGAGATCTCCTGGAACAGCACCGTGCGCGAGCCGTCGCTCGCGGCCGCGCTGGCCGAGAAGCCGACGACGGTGGTGCTCCCGTCCGGCAGACGCACCGTGCTCTCCCGTCGCGCTTCGCCCGCGTCACCCCCGCGCAGAGGGTCGATGGGCGCGAGCACGTCCTCCACCCTCGCGCCCACGATCTCCTCGGGAGCGCGGCGCAGGATCCGCCCCGCGCCGGGGTTCGCATAGGACACGGCCCCGCCCTCGTCGACCACCAGAACCCCCGCGGTCAGAGCCGCGAGACTATCGGCGTGACAGTGCTTCGGGCCCCGCATGACGACCGCTCAAGCATCCGCCGTGCCGTCACCGTCACCGAGGTCTCAGGCCCCCGCTTGCATGGCACGGGGAGATACCAGCCACGACGAGTCAATCACTTGGACACTGTGGGTGGTTCGAACGGTCGGTCGAGAACGCAGGTCTTTCGTGACCCCCTTTGCGTTCGAGCGCAGCGAGTGCGCCGATTCATCGCGCAGGGTATGTTTTCCCGCCCGCCGCGGGGCGTAGTGGCTGCGTCCCACACCGGAGAAACGGGCGATTCGAGCGCAGGTGTTGCGCTCGTCAGCCGAAGAGGCCGCGGAGCTTCTCCATGAACGACCGCTGCTGCGGGTTCACCTCTTCGCCGAGCTCGCGGGCGAGGGCTTCGACGAGCTCTCGCTGCTTGGCGGTGAGCTGGGTCGGCACCTCGATGGTGACCTCGACGCGCTGATCGCCGCGGCCGATGCCCGCGCGCTTCGGGATGCCCTTGCCCTTGATGCGGAGCACGGCGCCCGGCTGCGTGCCCGGCGGGACCTTCAGCTTGCCCTTGCCGTCGAGCGTGGGAACCTCGACCTCGCCGCCGAGCGTCGCCGTCGTGAAGTTGATGGGCACGAGGCACAAGACGTCGTCGGCCTCGCGCCGGAAGAAGGGGTGAGCGCGGACTTGCACCGCGAGCTCCAGATCCCCGGCAGGCCGATCGGGTCGAGGGCGGTTGCCGGCGCCGGAGACGACGCGCGCCGCGCCGTGCTCCATCCCCGGAGGGATAGTGACCGAGATCGTGTTGGACTCGGTGACGAGCCCCGCGCCCCGGCACCCCTGGCAGGGGCTCGTGACCACGCGACCGCGCCCGCGGCAGCGCGAGCACGTCCGCTCGACGGCGATGGGGAAGAGCCCCTGCTGGAAGCGAACCCGGCCGCGCCCGTTGCAGGCGTCGCACGTCTCGGGCTTGGTGCCGGGGGCGGAGCCGCTGCCGCTGCAGTCGCCGCACGTCACGACGCGGTCGTACTTGACCTCTTTCTCGCAGCCGAACGCGGCCTCCTCGAAGCTCACCTCGAGGTCGCGCCGGATGTCGCCGCGGTCGCCCTTGCCCACGCCGAACACGCCGAGGAGATCGCCGAGGATCCCGTCGACGGCGATCTCGCTGAAGTCGACGACCCCGCCCTGGAACGGGCCTCCGGCGAAGGGCGAGCCGGGCTGCTCCGCCGCGTGGCCGAAGCGATCGTACATCGCGCGGCGGTTGGGATCCGACAGCGCCTGGTACGCGGAGTTGACCTCCTTGAAGCGCGCCGGAGCCGTGGGATCGTCGGGGTTCTTGTCCGGGTGGTGTTGGGCCGCGAGCTTGCGGAACGCCGCCTTGATCTCCTCCGGCGTGGCGCTACGGCTCACGCCGAGGACCTCGTAGTAGTCGCGATCCGCCATGGCTTGGGAACGCCTCGTAGCACACTCGGCCGAGGTGTGGTACGCGGGCCGTGATGGCGAAGAACCCCGCCTACCCTCGGCTGCCTCCCCAGGAGAAGACCGCGCTCCTCCGCCGCGTCATCGCGCGCTGCGACCGCAAGCCGGGCGACGTCACGCCGGTGGTGGTGTTCGACCTCGACGGCACGTTGATGGACAACCGGCCGCGCACGCTCGCGATCCTGCGCGAGCTCGCCCACCTCTGGAAGCCGCACGCCAAGGAGCCCGCCGCGCGCCTCGAGCAGGCGAACCTCGCCGATCTGTCGTACCTCCTCACCGACACCCTCGCGCGCCTCGACGTCACGAAGAGCGATCTCGTCCAGGAGGCCGAGGTGTTCTGGCGCGAGCGCTTCTTCGGCGACGACTTCCTCAAGCACGACGTCGCGCTCGACGGCGCGGTCGACTTCGCGCGAGCTTGCTACGACCAGGGGGCGATCCTCGTCTACCTCACGGGCCGCGATCTCCCCTCGATGGGCACGGGCTCGTTCCGGAGCTTGCGCGACCTCGGCTTCCCCATCGGGGTTCCGGGCACGGAGCTCGTCTGCAAGCCCGACGCGAACATGCCCGACGAGGCCTTCAAGCGCCTCGAGTCCCCCAAGCTCTCGCGCGTCGGTCGGGTGGTCGCGGCCTTCGACAACGAGCCGGCCAACGCCAACGTCCTCCTCGAGCAGAACCCCGAGTGCGACTCGGTCTTCGTCGACACCCAGCACCTGCCGGGTGCGCCCGCGCTGCACACGCGCGTCCACGTGATCGACGACTTCGTGATGACGTGAGCGCGCCCTCGCGCCAGCTCGTCGCGGCCGCGCTCGTCGCGCTCTTCGGCTCGGGGTGCCGCGGGCCGACGTCCACCGACGAGCGCGACGCGGCCACGAGCCCCCAGGCGCAGGCGGTCCCGGCGCCGCTCGCCCAGGCGCCGGCGGTGAGCGCGCAGCCGGTGCTGACCCCCGACGCCGGGCCACCTCCGGCGCCGCTGCGCGGCGACCAGCCGGTGCCCGCCGACGCCTTCTCGGCGCCGAAGGGCGACGCCGTCGCCGGCTGGGTCCTCGTGGGGGCGTTCCGGCCGGTCGACCTCGCCCCGGCGCCGCGCCCGGCCGAGGCGAGCGCGATCTCGCTCGAGGCGCTGCGGAAGAAGGCGGAGCCTCGGCTCACGGTCGAGATGGCTCCGTCGCGGGCCCGCGTCGTCCTCGGGGGCGCCGGCTTCGCGTTGCCCGTCGACACCGAGCTCCGGAGCCGGGCCGATCGCGTCGGGCACGTGCTGCTCCTGCCGGGCGCGGCGTCGTACCGCGCGGTGCCGCCGGGGGCCCTGCGCGCGCTGCTCAACGAGCGCCGCTTGGACGTCGCGCCCGCCTCGGCCTCGGAGGTCGTCGCCCAGGGGGACGGCCCGAAGCGGCTCGGCCAGAAGACGCGCAAGGTGGAGGTCCAGACCCGCGCTGGACGCGCGACGTTCGAGCTCGTGCGCGCCCCCGAGGTCGGCGACGGCGGCGCTCTGTTCGCGCGCGCGCTCCTCGACCTCGTGAGCGCGCCCGGCGCCGCGGCGGTCGGCGCCGACGAGATCCCGGTGCGTGTAGAATACAAATGGACGCGCCGCGGCGGGCTCGTCTTCGAGGCGACGTCGCTCGTCCGCAAGGCCGACCTCGCGGTGAGCGCGCTCGTCGCGCCGCCGCCCCAGGCCACGTTCACCACCGAGCCGATCCCGTCCGCGCCCGTCGTGCCGCTCCTGCCGCCCGCCGACCTCGCGCAGATGCGCGCCACGCCGGTCGACGTCCCGGTCCCTCCCAACGTCTCGAGCACCGGCCTCGAGGTCGCGAGCGGCTCCGACGAGGCCCTCCTCCTCTATCTCGATGCGATTCCTGTGGCGTGGGTGTCGCCGCGCGCCCGCGGTGAGGTCCTCGGGCCCCCGCGCGGGCGATACCAGGCGCAGTTCCGCTCCTTCCTCGGCGACATGGTCGCGCCGCCGACCCCGGTGACCGTGCCCGGGCGGGCGGACATCCAGCTGAGCGACGCCGGCGCGCCTTGGTGAGAGGCGCGTGAGAGGCGCGTGAGAGTCGCGCGACGCGCCGGAGCCATCTCGCGGTGAGGTCGGAAAATTCCGTTGCCGCCCCACGAACCCACGAGGCGAGGGTGCGCGCGAGCGCGCTTCGGTAAGTCGCGGTCGCACACGAGGTCACATCGCCCGTCACGCACCGCGCGCTGTCACCCTCAACCGACCTCAACCAACGCTGTCGAAACGCGTCGGAGACGCGCGTTCTCCATGAAGCTCGCGGTACCTTGGTCGGCCTATGTCGGCTTGGGACACGAGAGCACTTCGCGTTGCGGCATCGACGGCGCTGGCCGTCGTGAGCGTCGCCGCTTGCACCGCCTCGACCGAAGAGGCCCCCGTCACCGGAGCGGCGACGCCCGAGAACGAGACCATCCACGTGGAGCCGACGCCCCGCCCTGGCGACCCCGGCCCCGGACCTGGGATCGCGTCCGACTCCGGCGCGCCCGCGGCGGACGCCGGCGTCGACGCCGGGCCGCCCGCCGTCACGGCGGCCGCGCTCCTCGCCAAGGCGCAGGGCTGCGCGAAGAAGGTCTCCTCCGCCCCGTACGCGAAGGACTCGGGAGGCACGGCCAACATCGACGTCTGCGCGCTCGTCGGAGCCGTCTTCTGGACCGCCGACATGGACATCGACTGCGACGGCAAGTCGAGCGCCGTCTGCAACAAGTCCACCGACCCGTCGTACCAAGCGCAGACGGCCACCACCGACTCGAAGGGCGAATACCTCGACGCGGCGACTCTGCCCTACGTCGTCGTCCCCGGGGTGAGCTCGCGCTGGGACTACAAGACCTCCGGCGTCGCGATGGGGAGCGTCGTCGCCGTCGTCTACAACGGCAAGGTCGAATACGGGATCATGGGCGACATCGGGCCGACGAGCATCATCGGCGAGGCGTCGTACGCGATGGCGCAGAAGCTCGGCATCAACCCGAACCCGGCTTCGGGCGGCGTCTCGAGCGGCGTCACGTACATCGTCTTCACCGGGCCGACCGGCACCGTGAAGAAGAAGGAAGACCACGCCGAGGCGCGCGCCGTCGGCCTCGCCCGCGCGCAGAAGCTCCTCGCCGAAAACTGAACGAGCGTCGCGTCAGTAGTCCTCGCGCGAGAAGCGCACGCCCGTCTCGCCGCGGGCGCCCATCCGCGACTGGAGCGCCTCGATCGAGATCTCGAGGACGTCCCAGCGCGTCGTCGGCAAGAAGAACTCGTCCTCGTCGACCTCGCCGAGGGCGGCGATGCGCTCCTCGACGTAGGCGCGATCCTCTTCCTCCATCGCGAAGTGGGCGTGCCAGCCGGGCTGCTCGGCGCCCTTCAGCGCCTCCCGCATCGTCCCGAGCGGGTTGAAGGCCAAGTAGACCGGCTCGAGGCAGATCCGCCAATCTTCGCTCTCGCCCTCGGCCTTCCACTCGCCGCCGAAGGTGAGGCGGACCACCTCGCCGAAGTAGGCGCCGGTCACCGCGGTGAGGAGCTCGAGGGTCTCGGCCTTGTCGGTCTCCCCCTGGCGGGCGTCGCGCACGTACTGGTCGAGCAGGCTCAGCGTGTCGGGGGAGAAGTCGAGCTCCACACCGTACCGCGCGCGAACGAACCGCACGCACGACGCCGCCAAGTCCGTCACGCCCTCGGGCGGGCCCTG
This sequence comes from Myxococcales bacterium, assembly GCA_016794325.1. Lineage (GTDB taxonomy): Bacteria > Myxococcota_A > Polyangia > Polyangiales > Polyangiaceae > SXNL01. Next base: position 17,878 of record JAEUKG010000935.1, read on the forward strand.
GGGTGGTGCGGCGGGCGAGCCTGGAAGGTGCCCGGATCCGTGACCATTCAAGCCGTTCGTACCCATCTCCTACCTAGTCCTACCCCCTCCGCGTCGGCCCGTCAGGCCAAAGATCGCCCAGCGACGTCGTTCGCCGTCCCGAAAAACTCCGGCGAGCTCGCAAACCGCACCTGTAGGGTCTGGTAACCCGCGCAGAGTCATCCTAGGCTGGACGGTCCATGCGGCTCGGGATCTTCAGTGACGTGCACGCCAACGTCGAGGCGTTGAGCGCAGTCCTCGAGGCCTACGGCACGGAGAACATCGACGTCTACTACTGCCTGGGCGACACCGTCGGCTACGGCGGGTCGCCCAACGAGTGCGCCGACCTCGTGCGCGAGCTCGCCAAGGTGACGATCCTCGGCAACCACGACGCCGCGGTCTCCGGGCGCATGGACTACTCGTACTACTACGAGGCGGCGCGCCACGCGCTCGACGTCCACGCGGCGATGATCAGCGCCGAGAACATGTCCTGGCTCAAGGGCCTGCCCTACCAGCACAAGCTCGACGCCGAGAACGTGCTCCTCTGCCACGGCTCGCCGGTGCGGCTCGAGGAGTTCGAGTACATCTTCGCCCCCGAGCAGGCGCGCGAGTGCCTCCCGCTCTGGGACAAGCTCGGGCACATCACTCTCATCGGGCACTCTCACCTCTGCAAGGTGTTCGCCCTCACCCGCAACTCGGTCGAGGAGCTCCCCTCCATCGACTTCGCGCTCGACCCCGACAAGAAGTACATCGTGTCGGTCGGGTCGGTCGGCCAGCCGCGCGACTTCGACAACCGCGCGAGCTTCACCGTCTACGACACCGACGCGAAGCGCTTCGAGTTCAAGCGCATCGAGTACGACATCGAGCTCGCGGCCGACAAGGTCCTGCGGGCGCGCCTCGAGCGCAACTTCGCCCACCGGCTGTTCATCGGCGTCTGAGGAACAGACGCCGGGGTCATCGGCGTCTGAGGAACGGACGCCAGGGTCATCGGCGTCTGAGGAACAGACGCCAGGGTCATCGGCGTCTGAGGAACAGACGCCAGGGTCATCGGCGTCTCTCCCCCCCTCAACCCACCTCGATCTCGACGACCGAGGCCGAGCGGCCGAGCGTCGTCGCCTCGACGGTGCTGCGGGTCCGCGCGCGCGGAAGGAGCGGCCACGGCGCCCGCCGGAGCTGGTCTTCCATCCGCGCGAGCTCGGCGCGCACGACCTCGATCGTGGGGCGCGCCTCGTGGCGCGGGTCGACCATCCGTGAGACGAGCGCCCCGAGCTCGGTGAGCTCGGGCCGCGAGAGGAGCTCCACGACGCCTCGCGGCAGGCCGTCGTGCAGCAGGTGCATCCGCACCTGCGAGCGCGGATCTTCGTCCTCGGGCATGAAGAGGATGCGGCCGGTGAGCACCTCGAACACCACGCAGCCGAAGGCGTAGATGTCGGCCGCGAACGGCGCCGGGACGCCGCCCTCCGTCGCCATCCACACCTCGGGCGCGCCGTACGCGGGGCTGCCGCAGCCCGGGCGCAGGTGCCGGCCCGCGAGCCCGAAGTCCACCAGCACCGCGCTCCCCGTACCCTCGCGGAGCACGATGTTCGACGGCTTCACGTCGAGGTGGGCGATCGATGCAGAATGCATGCACTCGAGCCCCGCGGCGACGTCGGAGAGGATGCGCAGCGCGCGCCCGGTGTCGAGCCCGCCGTCGATCTCCTCCTCGAGGTTCTTGCCGTGCACGTGCTCCATCACCAGGATCGGCTTGGGCTTCGCCGCGAGATCGAACGCGACGACGTGCGCGACGTTCTTGTGCTTGGGCAAG
>JAEUKG010000954.1 GCA_016794325.1 Myxococcales bacterium
AGCCGGTGCCGCCGGGCGAGGTGGGCATCGCTCGCATCACCGACCTCATGAACGTCGACAGCGCGGTGTGCCTCCTCTCCGCCGATCGCGTCCGCCGCGTCGACGGCGGCTTCGAGCTCCTCGGGCGCACGCCCGGCGCGCCCCCGCGCGGGTGCTCGATCGCCATCGACGAGATGCTCGGCGGTCGCTGACGTGGTCGACGTGGCGCACGCTCGCGCGGTCGTCGACGCGGCGCTCGCGGCGTCCGCGGCCCTCCACGCCGCGCGCGACGCGCTCGCCCCCGCCGTCGCCGCCGCCGCCGGGCTGAGCGTGCCCGGCGCCCTCTTCGGCTTCGAGTCGCTCGAGCGCTCGGCGACGGACGACGACGTCGCGCGCCTCGCGGCTTCGGTCACGGCCGCCGACGAGGTGGCGGTGGTGCTCTCGGCCAACGTGTTCGTCGCCGCGCTCCGCGCCGTCGCCCTCGCGCGGGTCGCCGCGCCGCGGGTGCGGGTGCGCCCGTCGCGCCGCGAGCCCGTGTTCGCGCGCGCGCTCGTCGAAGCGTGGGCCGACCCGGCGATCACCCTCGAGCCGGGCCTCGACCTCGCCGCCGTCCGGCGAGGCGTCGTCCACGTGTACGGGCGCGACGAGACGATCGCGGCGATCCGCGCGTCGGCGCGCGTGCCCGTCGTCGGTCACGGAGCGGGGATGGGCGTCGCGATCGTGGGGCGCGGGGCCGAGGTCGAGGGCGCCGCCCGCGCGCTCGCCCGCGACGTCGTCGCGTTCGACCAGCGCGGGTGCCTCTCGCCGCGGATCGTCTGGGTCGAGGGCGACCGCGCGCGCGCCCGCGCCCTCGCGGCCGCGCTCGACGAGGCGATCGCCGCCCTCGCCATCCCGGTCGGCGTCGTCGACGACGCCGAGCGCGCCGAGGCGCGTCGCTACCTCGAGACGATGCGGGCGGTCGGCGACGTGGTGGCCTGCGCGTCGCACGTCGTCGCCGTCGCCGAGCCCGGGGCGCCGGCGCTCGTGCCTCCCGCGGGGCGCAACGTCCACGTCGCCCCGTTCACCGACCCCCGCGAGGTCGCGGCCGCGATGTCGCCCTACGCGCCCTTCGTGGTCGCGGTCGGCGGCGACGCCGCGCTCGGCGCGCGCCTGTTCCCGCGCGCGCGCGGGCTCGCCCTCGGCTCGATGCAGCGGCCGCCGCTCGACGGACCCGTCGATCTCCGCGGCGCGCGGGCAACATCGTAACCCACTTTTGTCGTACCTCCTGCGCGCCTGTGGCTACGCGAAAAAGCGAGAGGTCGCGCCAAGATGAACGCGGCGTGGGTCGCCGACCCACATGTGCGCGCCCGGACTGGGTTCCGACCTGGCTTGAGGTCGCGCGGCCGATACGCCATTTTTGTCCCATGGCGCGACGCGTGGACCCTGGGGCCGTCGAAGCACAAGCTCTCCCGAAGAAGGAGGAGCCGACCTCGCAGCGATCGCCGGTCTCGCAGCGGTGGGACGCGGGGGTGGCGGGCGGGGTGCCTCAGCGCACCCGCGCGGCCGACTTCGTGTTCGAGAAGCTCGCCGGCGCCATCTTGCGCGGCGAGCTCGCGGTCGGCTCGCCGCTGCCGCCGGAGCGCGAGCTCGCCGAGACGTTCGACATCTCGCGCGTGCTCGTGCGCGAGGCCATCCACCGGCTGAAGGACCTCGGGCTCGTCCGCGTCCGCCAAGGCGGGCAGACGATCGTGCTCGACCCCGACGACGCGACCGATCCGCGGCTCATCCCGCTGACGATCGAGCTCGCGGCGCCGGAGCGCAACGCGTTCCGCGACATGGCGGAGCGCCAGATGCTCCACGCGATCCTCCTCCTCGAGCTCGCCGAAGCGCGCATGAACACCGCGCAGATCGACGAGCTCGATCGGGTCCTCGACGAATACGAGAAGGAGGGCGAAGAAGGCACGTGGCGCTTCATGTCGTCCTACTGGCTCATCGTCGCCAAGGCGACGAAGAACCAGTTCTTGTGGCGCGAGACGCGCTTCTGGTTCGAGGTCCTCGGTCGGCGCACCGGCGGCAACATGCCCACCGTGTTCGATCACGCGACGCGCCTCAAGCTGCACCGCGACATCGCGGCCAAGCTGCGGCGCCGTGAAGGCGCCTGCGCGCGCTACCTCGAAGCGGTGCGCCCCGTGTTCCTCTTGTTCTCGCAGTGACGGGCGAGCGACGCGCCTCTCAGCCGCCCGGCTCGGCGGCGAGCTCGCGTCCGAGGCTCGGCTCGGCGGCGACGTCGCGTACGCCGCGCGCGGTCGCGTCGCCGCTCACACGTTGCCGAGCAAACACCCCTGCGCGAGCAGACCGAAGATGGTGGCGGCGAGCATGATCAGCGTGGCGTCCTTCATGGCGTGGTCCTCCTCGTGACTTCGTGGGAATCGTTCGTGGGTGGCGGGGGCGCGTCAGACGTTGCCGAGCAAGCAGCCCTGGGCGAGGAGACCGAAGACCGCGAGAGCGACCGTGAGCAGGAGCGTCGACTTCATAGGATGTCCTCCAAACTGGGTAACGATGGGTTGGTAACTGGTTGAATTTGCATGAGTCAGAACGGCGTCCGGCTCATCAACTTCGTTATCCAGTAATTGCAAAGCCGGTGCCGACCCACTGGGTAACCCAGCCGCGCGCTAAGTCCGCGAGATCATGATCCGCGGCCAAATCCGCCTACATCGTCCCCGCACCGGCCAGGATCCATTTCCGAGATCCAGCGCGGTCGGATCTCGCCGAGCCCGCTGAGAAGCGGGGCTTCCCACCGTTCGCGCGCGCCGCGGCGCCAGGGCGCGCGCCGCGGTCGGGTTTCACGCGCGGTCGGACGCGGGGCGCGACGCCCAACGGCCGGGCGCCGGTGTGGACGGTCGTCGACGCTTCGACCGCGCGCCGCGCCGCGCTCGTCGATGGACCATGCGCACGCTCCTCCGCTCGCTCCCGCTCGTCGTGCTCGCCTTCGGCCTCGCGACCGTCGCCTGCGTGGGGGACGACCCCGTCGCGACGGGCCCCCTCGACGCCGGCGGGGCCGACGCCTCGTCGGCGCCGCCGGACGCGGCCTCGGCCGACGCCGCGGTCCCGACCGCCGACGCGGGGCCCGACGCCTGCGCGCTCGAGCCGCCGGTGAAGCGGACGGCGGCGGGCGACACGTTCCTCCTCGACGAGGGCGGCAACTGCAACCCCGCGACGCGCTACGGCGGCTCGGAGGTCGTCAACGTCGGCCTGAGCGACACCTCGGTGATCCTCCTCCGCTTCGACCTCGGGGCCGACCTCGCCGCCCGCGTCGCGCGGCGCGATCCGAGCCTCACGCTCACGCTCGTCGTCGAGCGGCTCGCGACCCACCCCGCGTGCAGCGGCCCGTGCCCCTTCAAAACAGGTAGATTGCATGTATTTCCGGTCGTCGGCGACTGGGACGAGGGGACGTCGGCCTCGTACACCGGCGCCGCGTGGTGCCAGAAGCGGCCGAACGTCGCCTGGTCGGTGCCGGGCGCCGCCGGCGCCGCCGACCGCGGGCCCCTCGTCGGCGGCGTCGACCTCACCGCGTCGACCGGCGCCGCGATCGCGATCCCGGTCAGCGACGTCGGCGCGCTCGCGCCGTGGCTGTCGGGCACGACGATCTCCTTCGCGGTGACGGCGGTCGGGGGGGCGAGGGTGGTCGTCGCGTCCCGCGAGGACGCCGGGGGCGCGCGGGCGGCGGCGCTCACCGCGGCCCACTGCCGCTGACCGCCGCTACTTGCGCGCCTCGATGCGGCTGCCCGCGGCGAGCTTGTCGCTCGGGTGGAGGACGACGCGCTCGCCCTCCTTGAGCCCCTCGAGGACCTGGGCGACGGCGCCGTTGCGCCGCCCCACCTTCACCGCGCGCGCGCTCGCGCGGTCGCCCTCCACCACGTACGCGGCCCAGCCGTCGTCGCGGCGGAACAGCGCGCCCTCGGAGACGAGCACGGCGCTGTCGGTCTTCCAGACCTCGATCTTGGCCTCGAGCCGGTAGCCGTCGCCGAGCGCCTTCCACTTCTCGCGCGGGTCGTCGAGCTGGAGCACGGCGTTGACCCGCGACTCCTCGACGCCCATCGCCGACACCTTCACGAAGGCCGAGGGCTCGACGTTCTTCACGTGGGCGGCGAGCGGCTCGTCGCCGCCCCACCGCTCGAGCCGAGCGCGGGCGCCGGGCTTGAGCTGGATCGCGTCGGAGGTGAGGACGTCGATGACGACCTCGAGCGCGGCCGGATCGCCGATCTCGAGGAGGGCGCTGCCGGCCTGGGCGACGCCCTCCTTCTGGAGGACGCGGAGGACCACGCCGCTGCACGGCGACGTCACGTCGAACTGCTCGCTCTTCGACCCCGGCTGGACGCGCTTCACCGCGGCGGCGGCGACCTGGACCTCGTAGTCGGCGACGGCGGATCCGAACTGGGTGCTCGCGAGCTCCTCCTTGCGGCTGCGCAGGGCGAGGTTCGCGCGCTCGAGATCGGCGGGCGCGATCGCGCCCTTGTCGGCGAGGGCGCGGGTGCGGTCGGCCTCGGCTTGGGCGAGCTCGAGCGCGGTCCTGGCGCGATCGATCGCCGTCTTCGCCTGGCGCTGCGCGGCCGACGCCGACAGGACGCGCGCCTCGACCCCCGCCTTGGAGCGGGCGTCGAGGAGCGGCGACTCGACCGGGAGCATGCGCGAGAGCACGGCGCCGCGCTCCACCGGGTCGCCGGGCGAGAGCTCGATGCGCCCGAGGTTGCCCGCGAGCGGCGCCGAGACGAGGTAGCGGTCCTTGATCCGCGTCACGCCGTCCTCGTCGACCGTCACCACCATCGGCCCGCGGGTGACGAGGGCGGAGTCGACGACGACGGGCCGGGGCCGCTGGGTCCAGGCGAAGCCGCCGACGGCGGCGACGGCGACGAGGCCGTAGGCGACGCGGCGGAGCGCGCGGGACACGGCGGTCTTCTTGGCTTTGGACGTGTTCGGGGTCGACATGGATCACTCGCGGGTCTTGAGGACGCCGATGAGGTCGAGGTGATCGACGCGGCGCCGGACGATGAGCGCGCTCACGACCGCGGCCACGACGACGACGGAGGCGGAGAACGCGTAGGTGGCGGTGGAGACGACGAGCGGGAACCGGTACTGCTCGGGGTCCACGGTGGACATCATGGCCACCGCGAAGAACTTGCCCAGAGGAAATCCGACAGGGATAGCGAGCGCGACCTGGAGGGCGAGCTCGCCGAGGAGGATGGCGGACACCTCGCCCCGAGTGAAGCCGAGCACGCGCAGGCTCGCGAGCTCGTGGGCGCGGGTCGAGAGGGCGACGCGGGCGTTGTTGTACACGATGCCGATCGCGATGACGGCGGCGAAGGCGGTGATGATCCGGGTGAAGAGCGCCATCGACTCCGCGGTCTGGGTGCGGAACGCGTCGATGAGATCGGCGCGCTTGCCGACCCCGGCGACGTTCCGCATCGCGCGCAGCCGGGCGTCGAGGGCGAGCTCGTCTTTCGGGTCGACCGAGAGGTAAATGGATGAAACTACCGGGGTTTCGTCCATGAACGCGGCGACGGTCTCGAGGGGCGCGTAGGCGGCGAGGCCGCCGAGATCGTCGACGAGCCGGACGATCCGGAGCGGCTTTCGCGGGTGGGCGCCCTCGAGGGCCTCGACGTCGACGGTGTCGCCGACCGAAAGCTCGAGGACCTCGGCGAGCTTGCGGCTGACGGCGATGCCCTCGCGGTCGAGGGGCACGAAGCGGCCCGGCCACTCGACCACGCGGCGCAGATCGGCGTCGGGCATCTGCCCGGTGAGCGCGCCGGTGCGGGTGTGGGAGCCGGCGCGGAAGCGCACCCCCACCGTGCGCGAGCCCTCGGCGCGCCGCACCCCGGGCAGGGTGCGCATCGCCGACAGCTCGTTCGCGGTGACCGGGCGCCGGAGGGTGATCGAGAGGTCCTCGCGCATCATCATCCCGAACTGCATGTCCATGAGCCCGTCGATGGCGTCGAACTGGAAGCTGCCGACGATGACGACCGCCATCGCGAGCGCGATCCCGAACGACGAGAGGAGGAGTCGCGCCGGGCGCCGGAGCGTCTCGCGCGCGACCATGCGCGCCGAGGCCGACATCAGCCGCAGCACGCCCACCCTCTCCGCGAGGGTGCTCCCGAACACCGGGGGCGCCGGCGGGCTCATCGCCTCGGCGGGGGCGAGGCGCGACACCGCGCGCACGACGCGGAGCGCGCCCACGAGCGAGGCGGCGAGGCTCGCCGCCACCGCGGTGCCGATGGTTCGCGCGTCGAGCTCGAACGCGAACGCGGGGAAGCGGAAATACGGCTGGTACATGCGCGTCCACTGGTCGCCGACCCACCAGCCGATCGGCACGCCGATCGCGGCGCCGACGAGGACGACGATCACCACGAGCTCGAGGAAGTGCAGCGCGACCTCCGCGCCGCGGTAGCCGAGCGCGCGCAGGACGGCGATCGTGCGCCGCTGGAGCTCGACGACGCGCGAGAGGACGACGTTCAGCAAGAACGCCGCGACCCCGAGGAAGATGACGGGGATCGCGGTCGAGAAGCCCTGGAGCTGCGCGAGCTCGCCCTCGACGGCGCGGTGCGAGGGCTGGTCCTTGCGGGCGTAGGCGCCGCGGCCTCCCCAGGGGACGAGCATGCGGTCGAGCTCGTGCACGACGGCCTCCGGCGACGCGCCCGGCTGCAGGCGGAGGGCGACGTCGTTGAACGCGCCCTCCATGCGGGACGCGGCGGCGAGCGCGGGCTCGCTCATCCACAGCACGCCGTAGCGGCGGTCGTCGGGCATCATGATCGCGGCCGAGAGCGTGAACACGTGCTCCGGCGAGAGCGCGAGGCCGACGACGTCGAGCTCGAGGAGCTCGCCCTCGATGACGGCCTTGATGCGCGACCGGCCGGCTCGCAGGCCGTGGGCCTTCGCGAACGGCTCGCTCACCACGACCTCGCGGGGGCGGGTGGGGTCGGGGAGCCGGCCCTCGCGGACGAAGAGCGTGCCGAGGGCGGGCTCGCCGCTCGCGGGCACGGAGACGACCGTCGCCGAGGCGGGCTCGGGCAGGCCCGGCATCGGGAGCGTGGCGTGGGTGACGATGCGGGTCTCGACGGTGTGGACGCCGTCGACGGCCTCGATGCGCCCGCGGATCGATCGCGGCGCGCGCTCGAGCGGGGCCCACACGTCGGCGAAGCGGTGCTCCTCGTAGAAGCGGTCTTTGGCGCGGTCGATCGCGCGGAAGGTGCCCACCGTCGAGATGTAGGCGCCCACGCCGCAGGCGACGACGAGCGCGATCGTGAGGAACTGCCCGCGCATCTGGACGATGTCGCGGAAGAGCTTGCGGGTGAGGGCCGAGATCACCACGAGATGTCCTCGGGCCGCCGCCGAGCCTCGTTGCGGGTGTCGGACTTCACGAGCCCGTTGGAGAGGACGACGACGCGATCGGCCATGGCCGCGATCGGGACGTTGTGGGTGATGACGGCGGTGGTGGTGCCGAGCTCCTCGTTCACCTTCGCGAGCACGGAGAGCACGAGCTGGCCGGTCGCGCAGTCGAGCGCGCCGGTGGGCTCGTCGCAGAGGAGCACGTCGGGCCGCTTGGCGATCGCGCGTGCGATCGCGACGCGCTGCTGCTCGCCGCCCGAGAGCTGCGCCGGGAAGTGATCGACGCGGTCGCCGAGCCCGACGAGCGCGAGCGCGTCTTCGGCCCGCATCGGATCCTCGGCGATGTCGGTCACGAGCTGGACGTTCTCGCGCGCGGTGAGGCTCGGCACGAGGTTGTAGAACTGGAACACGAAGCCGACGTGCTCGCGCCGGTAGCGCGTGAGCTCGCCCTCGTCGGCCTCGGAGAGCACGTGGTCGCGGTACGTCACCCGCCCGGTCGTCGGCGTGTCGAGCCCACCCAAGACGTTGAGGAGCGTCGACTTCCCGCTGCCGGACGCGCCCAGCAACACGACGAGCTCGGCGGGGTAGAGGAAGAAGTCCACGCCCGCGAGCGCGCGCACCTCGACCTCGCCCATGGTGTAGACCTTGGTGAGCCCGCGCGCCTCGAGGACCGGTTCAGCCACGCTGGGCCGTGTGCAAAGACCGGACCCCGCTATCCACTCGAGAACAGGTGGAAGACGCTGCCGCCACGGCGCGCGCCACGCAGGCGTTGCACGGCGCGCACCGCTTGCGGGCTCGTCAGATCTTCCCGACCAGGTCGATGCCGGGCTTGAGGGTCTTCTGCCCCGGCTTCCACTTGGCGGGGCAGACCTCGGAGCCGTGGGTGTGGACGAACTGGGCGGCCTGGATCTTCCGCACGAGCGCGTCGGCGTCGCGGCCGATGCCGTTGTCGTGGATCTCGATGATCTTCACCTTGAGGTCGGGGTTCACGACGAAGGTGCCGCGGAGCGCGAGGCCCTCCTCTTCGATGAGCACGCCGAACGCGCGGGCGAGGTGCGCGGTGGGGTCGCCGACCATCGGGTACTCGACCTTCTTGATGGCCGCCGACGAGTCGTGCCACGCCTTGTGGGCGAAATGGGTGTCGGTGCTGACGGCGTAGACCTCGACGCCCATCTTCTGGAGCTCGGCGTACTTCTCCTGCATGTCCTCGAGCTCGGTCGGGCACACGAACGTGAAGTCGGCCGGGTAGAAGAAGAAGACGCTCCACTTGCCGCGGAGGTCCTCGTGACTCACGGGGCGGAACTGGTCCTTGTGGAACGCCTGGGCCTTGAACTCGGGGATGGTCGCGTTGATCTTCATGGTGGCGCGCACTCTACTCCTGCGCGGGGCCCGCGCAGGAGCCGGCGTCGCCGCCGAGGCGTTTTTTCGTGCCTCGCCGGCGAGCGGTCACGGTACATAGGGGGAATGTCGAAGCCGGTCATCCTCGTCCGCGACTACATGACGCCGGCCGTGGTCGCGGTGGACCCGCCGACCTCGCTCGAGCGGGTGCTCGCAAAGCTCCGCGAGCACGACATCTCCTCGGTGGTGGTCGCGGGCGCCGAGGGGGACGCGGTGGGGGTGGTCTCGATGACCGATCTGCTGCGCGCGTCGACGGTGGACCACCTGCGCCCGGGCGAGCGGATCAAGGTCATGCCGCCGTCGCTCACCGCGAGGGACGTCATGCGGTCGCCGGTGTTCACCGTCCGCGACGACGCGCCGGTGTCGGAGGCGGCGTCGCTCCTCCGAGCCCACCGCGTGCACCGGCTCTTCGTCACGTCGGGTGACGGGGTGGTCGGGGTGTTCAGCACGCGCGACGCGATGCGCGTCGTGCGCGTCCTCCGGATCGCCACTCCGGTGGGCCAGCTCATGTCCACCCCGGTCATCACGGTCGACATCGGTGAGTCGATCGACGACGCGCTCGAGCGGCTCGACGACCGCGACATGCAGGGCGTGGTCGTCGTCGACGGCAAGCGGCCGGTGGGGGTCTTCACCCAGCACGAGGCGATCCTCGCGCGGGCGCTGCCGGCCGAGCTCCGCAAGGTGGCGCGGGTCGAGGAGGTGACGAGCTACGAGGTCATCACCGCCGACGTCGCGACCCCGCTCTACCGCGCCGCGTCCCAGGTGATGGCGACCAAAGCGCGCCGCGTCCTCGCGACGGAGGGGCACGAGCTGCGGGGCGTCCTCACCGGCTACGACGTCTCGCGCGTGCTCGTCGACCGCTGACCGCGCGCTCCGGGTCACCGTCGTCGGGAGAGCTCCCGCGTCTCGCCGAGGTCGAGGATCCAGAGCCGAGCGGGGTCGTGGCCCTTCCTGGCCCACTCGGCGCGCGCCCGCTCGGGGGGCTCACCCATCGGCTCGTCGGTGAGCTTGAAGGTCCCCCAGTGCATCGCGAGGAGGTTCGCGGCCCCGAGGATCTCCCAGGCGCGCACCGCCTCCTCGGGCCCCATGTGCTGGGGCTGCATGAACCAGGGGGGATCGTAGGCGCCGATGGGGAGCATCGCCCAGTCGATCGCGGGGAAGCGCTCGGCGATCTTGGCGAAGACGACCTCGCTCATCGCGGTATCCCCAGCGTGATAGGTCGTGCCCTCGGGGCTCTCGAGCACGAACCCGCCCCACAGCCGCTTGTTCTTGTCCCACGGGGCGCGCATCGACCAGTGGTGGGCGGGGACGAGGGTGATCGTGAGGTCGCCGACCGCGTGGCTCTGCCACCAGTCGAGCTCGACGACGTTGGGCAGCCCGGCGCCGGTGAGGATGTCGGCGTTGTCCTTGGGGACGACGTAGAGCGGGCGCGCGCCGATGCGGCGCAGGGTCGGCAGATCGAGGTGATCGAAGTGCGAGTGCGACACCGTGACGACGTCGAGCTCGGGGACCTGCTCGAGTGCGACGCCCGCGGGCGCGTGCCGCTTCACCGTGTGGATCCGATCGGACCAGATCGGATCGGTGGCCACGAGCTTCCCGCCCTGGCGGACCACCCACGTGGCGTGGCCCACCCAGGTCGCGTGCACGCCGGGCTCCGCGAGCGCGGCGCCGTCGGCCTCGCGGCGCGGCGTCACGAACGCGTCGCGCGCGACCCTGCGCTTGCCGGCGAGCCGGTCGCCGATCTGCCACTTGAGGATGTCCACGAGGCCCTTGTCGGGCGTCGTGCCATCCAGGTTGGTGTACGGCATCAGCCCTTGACGGGGATGATCTGCACGCGGCGGTCGGGGCCCTCGCCCTGGCTCTCGGTGCGGACGCCGGGGAGGTCCTTCACCGCCATGTGCACGACGCGACGATCGCGCGCGTTCATCGGGTCGAAGGTGATGACCTTGCCCTCCTGAGCGACGCGCTTCGCGAGCTTCTTCGCCATCTCGGCGAGCTGGTCTTCGTGCCGGGCGCGGTAGCCCTCGGCGTCGACCGCGACGTGGCGGCGATCCTCGCCGGGGCGGTGGGCGACGCGGGTGGTGAGGTACTGGATGGCCTCGAGCACGGCGCCGCGCTTGCCGATCACGCGACCGGCGTCGGGCCCCTCGATCTCGAGTCGGATCTCGTCGCCCTCGCCCTCGCCGTCGTCCGGGGCGAGCGCCACCTCCGCGTCCATCTGCATGTGCTTGAGCAGCGTGCGAACGAACCCGAGCGCGCGGGCGGTCTGGGGATCGGTCGGGGCGGTCTCGGTGGTCTCGGCGGGCTCGGACACTGCGTCACCTCGGTGAAACGACTCGCGGCTGCGAGCCAGGGAGTGCGGCAAAAGCCGACCTATTTAGAAGCAAATGCCTGGTCTTTGCACGCGTTTTTCGCCGCGCTCGTGCGGCTGCGCCATTTGGCGGCGCTGGCGGCGCCGGCGGCGCGCGCGGCGCTGGCGGCGCTCGCAGGGGCGGGCGCCGCTCAGCCGGCCTTGGCGCCCTTGACCGCCGGTGGGCGTGCCGCCGAGGGGATGCCGGCGCGCGCGGCGATGCGCTCGACGATGAGCGTCTGGGCGATGAAGAGGAAGCTGTTCGTCATGCTGTAGAGGCCGAGCGCCGCCGGGAGGAACAGCATCATCACGATGAAGACGACGGGCATCAGCCAGTTCATCATCTTCTGCTGCGCGGGATCCATGCCCGGCTGCGGGGGCATGAGCCTCTGCTGCAGGAACATCATCGCGCCGAGGATCGCGGGCTGGATGTAGTACTTGTCGGGCGCCGAGAGGTCGGCGAACCACAAGAACTTCGTGTGGTACATCTCCACCGAGGTCTGCAGCGTGGTGTACATCGCGAACCAGACCGGCATCTGCACGAGCTGAGGGAGGCACCCGCCGAGCGGGTTCACGCCCTTCTTCTTGTACAGCTCCATCGTCGCGAGGTTGCGCGCCTGGGCGTCGTCCTTGAACTTCTTGCCCAGCTCCTCGAGCTCGGGCCGGAGCTTGCGCATCTCGAGGCTCGACTTGATGCTCTTGAACTGGAGCGGGAAGAGCACGAGCCGGATCGACAGCGTCATCAGGATGATCGCGAGGCCCCAGTTGCCGAACGCGATCTTGTCGTGGAAGAAGTTCAGGATCGTGACGAGCACGCGCGCGACCGGCGCGAACCACCCGAGGTAGATCGTGTCGAGGAGGCCGGGAGCGCCGCCGCCCGCCTTGGCGAGGAGCTGACGCTCCTTGGGGCCGAGGTAGGCGTTCTGCTTGTAGGTGACCGTCTCCTGCTTCCCGAGCTCCTTGATCGGGTAGACGAGGCGGGCGTGGTAGACGGAGGCCGCGTTGTCGTCGTCCTTCGCCTGCCCCGGGGCGAGCCAATCCTCCGCGACCACGCGGCACTCGGCGGCGCCGCCGTCGAGCATCAAGGCCTGGGTGAAATACGCGTTGTTGATCGACGCGTAGCGGTCGACGTCGGCCTCGCGGTGCCAGCCCTCCTTGAAGTCGTCCTTCGCCTTGCGCGTGACGTCCTTCTGCTTCGCGCACGACAGCTCGGTCTGGAACGGCGACACGCGCCCGAGGCTCCCCTTCACCTCCGAGAGCCGCCGGAAGGCGTACATGCCGATCGTGAGCTGGTGCTTCTTCGGCCCGTCGGCGAGGTTCTGCACGCTCGTCTCGACGGCGAGCTCGAAGGGCCGCTCGGTGGCGGTCACCTTCTTGACGATGCGCACCGCGTCGTCCGCGTAGGTGAAGACGCAGCCCTTGTCGCCGGGGAGGCGCTCGAGCTTCCAGTCGAAGCGATCGTATTTGACCTGATCGGTCGCGCCCTCGCCCCGGAACAGCGTGCGCAGCGAGCGCCAGCGCTCGTGATCGGGCGTCGTCGACATGTCGCCGGGCACCGCGTACTGCCCGTCGTGCATCCGGAAGTGGGTGAGCGCCGCGCCGCGCGTCGAGAGCTCGGCGTCGTAGCGCACGCCGGCGATCTTGCAGAGCTCGCCCTCCTGCGGCTTGTTGGGGCCGTCGCCGATCGGCTTCTCGACCGCGTCGGGCACGTAACCGGGCGCGCTCTCGTAGGTCTCGAGCGGGAGCTCCTGCGCCTTGTTGTTGTTGCAGCCCGTGACCTGCGGCCCGAACTTCCACGCCAAGATCAAGACCGCGGCGATGAGGACCCACCGCAGAATCGTGCTCTTGTCGATGCCCCCTGCGCTGCCCTGGCTCATCACGCTCCCACTTCGCTGGTTTCCTCGAGCTTGCGCGGAGGCGGCGGATCGTAGCCGCCCGGATGGAACGGGTGGCACTTACACAGCCGCTGGAACGAAAGCAAGCTGCCCCGCGCCGCGCCGTGCGCCTCGAGGCACCCGATCGCGTAGTTGGAGCACGACGGGTGGAAGCGACACCGCCCGCCCATGAAGAGCCCGAGCGTCACTTGGTACAGTCGCACCAAGGCGACGAGGAGCTTCGACATGGGAGAGGTGCCGCGCAAGGTGCGTCGGGGCTGCCCGTCCGTAAAGCTCATTTTTCGGCTTTTGCAAGGCGAGCGGCGGCGCCCTTCTTCTCGAAGTGGCGCTTCGCGCCGAGCCACTCGGCGAGGACCTCGCCCTGGCTGAGCAGGTGCGCACCTGCACGTGCGATCACGACGACGTCCACGCCGTCGGGGAAGAGGTCGCGCGTCTTGCGGAAACACTCGCGGCACACGCGCTTGATACGGTTGCGCTCGACCGCTCCTCCCAACTTTCGCGTCACGACGACGCCCGCGCGCCAGGGCGCGTCGGCGCGCTCGCCGGCGGCGAACAAGAACACGAAGTGTTTCGTCGTCGCTCGGTGCGGCGAGGCCTGCACCCGGACGAAGTCGGGGCGCTTGCGCACGCGCCGCTCTTTCGGGAACCGAAACGAGGACCCGGAGGGCACGACTCGACCTTTACCCGGAGGGCGGGGCGGGGCGGACGACCGAAGCTTGGACGGGGGACCCCTGAGCGGCGCTCCAAGGAGCTCCCGCCGCGGGACCGCGCCGACTACTTCTGGTAGGTCGTCGGGACGAGACGCTTCCGACCCTTGCGGCGGCGATTGGCGAGGACCTTGCGGCCACCCTTGGTCTCCATCCGGGCGCGGAACCCGTGGGTGCGCTTTCGACGGATGTTGTGGGGTTGGTAGGTGCGCTTCATGTCCTCGGAATCCTTCAGTAATGCCGCACCCGCAGGAGCGGGGCGTTCGGCCATAGGGGCCGTTCGGGGGAGGCGAAAGAAAGCACTCGATGGGGCTGCCGTCAAGCGTTTTTCGGAGACCCTCGAACGCGGCGTCGCGCCGCGCAGGCGCCGGTGCGTCGCGATGGCCGCCGCCCCTCCGCAGACCGCGCTCTTCGTAGCACGTGTCGCCGCTTCTTGCGTGGGCACGGGCGATTGTGATCGCGTTGGAAACGAATCCGTGTAGTCTCGCCGTGTGACGCGAACAGCTCGCCTCGCGGTGCGAGTCGCCGCGTTGGGCGCCGCGCTTCTTTTCCCCGCCGCGGCCTCGGCGCAGCAGAGCACCTTCCACCTCGACCGGATCGAAGTCCCCGGCGCGCCGGACGACGGCGTGGCGATCTTCCGCCCGGTCACCCAGCAGCGAACGATCGTCTACGGTCAGTTCGGGCTCGGGTACCAAGTCAACCCGCTCCGCACGAGCAGCATCATCAACGACTCGACGGTGCAGAAGAGGTCGGCCCACGCCGTCATCAGCCACCTCTTCAGCCTCTACGGCAGCGCCGGCGTCGAGCTGCTCGACCGGGTGATCGTGGGGGCGACCTTCCCCGCCACGATCTGGCAGACGGGGGAGAACCCGGACTACGGGCGCTCCACCATCACCAACACCGGGCAGTCGACCACGAACGTCACCACCGACGGCGCGGCGGCGGGCGATCTGCGGCTCGATCTCCGCGGCGTGTTCTGGCGGAGCGTCGATCGCCAGGCGGCGGTCGGCGGCCAGTTCTCGCTCTTCGCGCCCACCGGCAACGGCTCGCGCGCCAACTTCGGCGGTGACGGCTCCACCGGCGGCATGCTGATGGTGACCGGCGAATACGGCTTCAAGTCCATCATCTTCACCGCCAACACCGGCGTGTACATCCGCCCGCGCAACTCCATCAACGATCCGGTCAACAGCTCGGGCCTCGGCATCGGCAACGAGTGGCGCTGGGCGGTGGGTGGCTTCGTCCCGCTCAAGGACGGGCGCTACCGCATCGGCGCGACGATCTTCGGGCAGACCGGCATCGAGAGCGACACCTCGATCATCGGCGACACCGTCTTCACCAAGCGCAACACGCCCATCGAGGGCAACGCCGAGTTCCGGATGCGCTTCGGCCAGTCGCAGCAGGTGTGGGGCGGCGCTTCGCTCGGCACCGCGATCCTCCGCGGTTATGGCGCGCCCGATCTCCGGGCGATCCTCCTCGCCGGCATCTACGTGCCGATCCTCGAGAGCGAGGCCACGAGCCCGCAGACGGGCCTCCGCGATCGCTGGAAGAGCGAGCGCCGGTCGAACGACCGCGACGGCGACGGCATCCCGGACGAGATCGACGCGTGCCCCGACGAGCCCGAAGATCACCAGGGCAACGATCCCAACGACGGCTGCCCGAACCCGCCCGATCGCGACGGCGACGGCATCCCCGACAAGCTCGACGCGTGCCCCGACAAGCCCGGCACCGCGAGCCCGGATCCGAAGAAGAACGGCTGCCCCGACGACGACCGCGACAAGGACGGCATCCCCAACGCCGAGGACGCGTGCCCCGACGAGCCGGGCCCGCCCAACGCCGACAAGGCGAAGAACGGGTGCCCGCTGGTGAAGATCGAGGGCGGCGTGTTCCGCCTCCTCGACCAGATCCACTTCGCGTTCA
>JAEUKG010001204.1 GCA_016794325.1 Myxococcales bacterium
CCTCGGGCGCCGAGGCCATGGTCGAAACCCTGCGCGAGGCGGCTCGGCTCTTCTCGGCGCGCGGCGCGCGGTTCCTCGGCGCCGCGGTCGCCTTCTACGCGCTCCTGTCGGCGGCGCCGCTCCTCCTCGTGCTCGTCCACCTCGCGGGCGCGGTGTTCGGCCGCGCGCGCGCCGAGGACGCGCTCTTCGCGGGCCTCGCGACGTGGATCGGCGAGCCCGGCGTCGCGACCGTGCGGGCCATGACCGACCGGGCCGACCACGCGTTCGCGTCGTCGGGGCTCGTCGGCGTCGCCCTCACCCTCTACGGGAGCACGCGGCTCTTCCGGGCCCTCAGGCGGGCCCTGAACCAGCTGTGGGGCGTCGATCTCGAGGCGGTGGAGGCGAAGCGCTCGCGCACGGAGAAGTACGCGGTGCGTTACGGCGTCGCGATCCTCCTCACCGCGTTGTCGGCGGCGCTGCTCGCCGCGCTCGTGCTGCTCAAGTCGGCGACGGCGATGCTGACGACCCTCGCCCCCGCGCGACCGCCGCCGGGGCTCCTCTGGGCGGTCGACGTCTTCGTGTCGGTCGGCATCGCCTTCGCGCTGTTCTTCGCGGTGTTCCGGGCGCTCCCCGAGGTGAAGGTCACCTCGGGCGAAGCGGCGCGGAGCGCGGCCGTCAGCACCGCGCTCTTCGCCCTCGGCTCGGAGCTCGTGACGATCTACCTGCAGCACAAAGACGTGGGCGACCTCTACGCGGGCGCGAGCGCGCTCGTCGTCGTCGTGCTCTGGGTCTACTACTCGGCCCAGGTCTTCTTCTTCGGCGCCTGCGTGGGCGCGGCCTCCCGGTCGCGAGAGAGCGGCGACGACGCGGACTGAGAGCCGGCGGGGTGGGTGGCGCGCCCGGAGAGATTCGAACTCCCGACCGTCGGCTTCGAAGGCCGCTGCTCTATCCAGCTGAGCTACGGGCGCGGAAGGTGGAGAGATACCACGACGTGCGGCCCGAGCGGAATCACGAACCGCCTGCGCGGCGGACGCGCCCGAAGCGGAACGCGGGGTAGGGGCTCGTCCACTCGAGCGAGGTGACCCCGTGCTGCGTCGACGCGCGGAAGCTCGGCACCTCGCCGAGGATCTCGATCTCGACGGTCGCGCGCTCCCCCACCCGCACGAGCCCCGCGTGGACGGCGGCGTTCACCAGCGACGAGTCGGTCGAGTAGGTGCCCGTGCCGTAGACGGGCCCCATCGTGAGCGCGCCCTCGAGCTCGTAGCGCACGACGGTCCCCGGCGGCTTGGCCGCGAGACCGGGCACGTCGTCGAGGGTCGCAGGCGCGGCGTCGACGGAGGGCGCCCGCGCGACCTTGGCGGTGGGCTCGGCCTGGGCGCGGAGCTCGTGGACGTCGGAGAGCGCGAGCGCGCGCGATCCGAGGGCGGGGCTCCGCACCTGCAGCGCCCGCGCGCCGAGCGCGCCCGCGAGCCGCAGGTCGTCGCGCGTCTCGACCACCGCGGGCTCGTCCGCCCGCGCGCCGACGATCAGCGCGCGCACGCGACCGAGGGGCACGATCTGGGAGCCGTACGGCGTCACGATCTCGATGGGCTCGTCGAGCACCTCCACCTCGAGGACCGAGCCGTCGCGCAGGGCGACGGTGGCGCGCACGTGGCGCGCCGCGCCGCCGTCCGCGGGCGCGGAGGTGCTCTCGGGGCGTCGCAGCTCGACGGCGACCCTCCCGTCGTCGGCGCGGGGGCAGCCCGCGAGCAGCCCCGCGGCCAGAAAGACGAGCGCTCGCGCGGCCCAAGCCATCGCGACGAGGATACCACGAGCTACACTGGGCCCATGCCCCCCGCCGTCGAACCGCCTGCCGAGGTGCGCGCCGACGAGCGACCGCCGCCCGCCGCGCGGCCCGACGTGCTCACACCCGCGCTCCACGCCCTCGCCCTCTTCACCGTGGTGCGCGCGAGCGAGGCCTATCTCTATCCGATTCCTTTCGCCGACTTCGAGTCGCGCGCGATCGCGCACCG
Source organism: Myxococcales bacterium (assembly GCA_016794325.1). Taxonomy (GTDB): domain Bacteria; phylum Myxococcota_A; class Polyangia; order Polyangiales; family Polyangiaceae; genus SXNL01. The sequence goes on from JAEUKG010001204.1 coordinate 1,992, forward strand.
GTGGGCCGACGCCGTGACCCGCCCGCCGATCTTCTACCCCCGGCGGCGCGCGTTCGAGTGGGACGCGGACCCCTGGCCCATCAACGTCGTGGGGCACGGGCTCATGGGCAGCGAGCTCTACGTGCGCGCCCGCGCGTGCAACCTCGGCGTGGCCGGATCGCTCGCCTTCACCGCCCTCGCGTCGGGGGTGTGGGAGTACGCGTTCGAGGGCAACGGCGTGCGACCCTCGGCGCTCGACCTCGTGTACACGCCGCTCGCCGGCCTCGCCCTCGGCGAGGCGCGGTTCCAGGTGTGGCGCGCCGCGGGCGGCTTCGACGGGCGCGCCGCGCGAGCCGTGACCCGGTCGATCGTGGATCCCTTCGGCGAGATCGAGCGCGCCCTCGGCGCGGGTTGCTGACGAACGAACGCCCTTCGCCGAGGCGCACCGCCTGCAGCGACTCTCAGCTTTGAGAGCGCCTTTCGTCGGGAAATCCGCGCCTTTGCTGGGCACAACCGATGCTTGCCGCGCTTCCGTGCACATGCCCGGAGGCAACCGATGAAGAGACTGATCCCGCTGCTCCTCGTGCTCACGTTCGCAGGGTGTGAGAAGGAGGGCGGAACCGCCCAGCCCGCGCCCGCCAAGTCCGGCGGCGCCGCGCCGACGCAGGCCGCACCCAACCCTCCCCCCGCGCGCCAAGCGGGGCTGAACACGGTGGTGGACGTCGCGCTCGGCTCGAAAGACCACTCGACGCTCGTGGCCGCGCTCAAGGGCGCCGAATACGTGGACTCGCTCGACAACGCGGGCCCGTTCACCGTGTTCGCGCCGACGAACGCGGCGTTCGACAAGCTGCCCGCGGGGACCGTCGACGGGCTCATGAAGCCCGACAAGAAGGACGATCTCCGCAACGTGCTCAAGTACCACGTGACGGTGTCGATGTATCAGCCGAAGGACCTGAAGGACGGTCAGGTGCTCGGCATGGCGAACGGCGGCAAGGTCACCGTCCACGTCAAGGACGGCAAGATCAAGGTCAACGACGCCAACGTCGTCGCCACCGTCACGGCGACCAACGGCGTCGTGCACGTCGTCGACGCGGTGCTCTTGCCGCCGGCGAAGTGACGCGCGCGCGAGGGCTCGCTGGACGGCATGTAGGGCGAGGAGCCCCAAGGTAAGGGTCTCGCCTGCATCTCGCGATCGGCGAAATCTCGCAGGATCGCGCGCGTTGGCGTAGAGAGTCCGCCATGTCGACGCGCGCGCTCCTCGGCTCTGTGCTCGCCACCGTCTTCGTCACCGGGGGCGTGCTCCTCGCGTGCGGGACCAACCGGTCCGGATACGACGAGGGGGCGAGCTCGGGCGGGGCGTCCTCGTCGTCCGGGGGCTCCAGCAGCGGCACCTTCGGCGAGGGCGACGCCGGCGACGCGTCGGTGAAGCCGCCCGTCCTCGGCTGGCTCACGGGGAAGGTCGTGGCTCCGGAGGGCACGGTGCCTGTCAGCAACGCCATGGTGTACCTCACGGCCAAGTCGCCCGAGGCGATCCCGCAGAACGCGTACTGCGACACGTGCGTCAAGCTGTCTCCGCTCGAGCCCTACGCCTATTCCAAGTCGGATGGCACCTTCGACCTCGCGGTGTACGCGACGGGCAAGCAGTACCTGGTGGTGCAGAAGGGCCAGTTCCGGCGGGTCCGGGAGATCGACGTCCCCGCCGGGGACTCGCCCGTCCCCGCCGAGCTGACCCGACTGCCGAGCAAGAACGACGCGGCCAAGGGCGACACCATCCCCAAGATCGCGATGGTCGTCGGCGGCTACGACCACATCGACTACTCGATGAAGAAGCTCGGGGTCGAGGAGTTCTACCGCTACGGCGACGGGCCCATCAACATCGGGCCGACCCCACCGGGCACCAAGACCGGCAAGAGCGGCAACGCCCTCATGGGGAGCGCCGCCGAGATGGGCGGCTACCACATCGTGCTCATGCCCTGCGCCGCGTTCGGCTTCAACAACAGCGGGGGCGACAACGTCTGCGGATCGCCGTCGAGCGGGCAGCAAGCGGCCCTCAAGGGCTACGTCGAGGGCGGCGGCAAGGTCTACGTCACCGACTACTCGTACGAGGCGGTGCGGCAGACGTGGCCGGGCTTCGTGACGTTCTACGACTCGAAGATGCAGCCCCTCGCGAGCGGCACCCAGGGCCTCGGCACCGCGTGCCGCGGCGGCGCCGAAGACACGAACGGCACCGCCCAGGACCCGGGCCTGAAGAGCTGGATGGACACCATCGGCGAGAAGAACATCCAGCTCAAGGCGAGCTGGTCGCGCATCCAGAAGGTGAGCCCGCAGCCGGGCGTCGACGCCAAGGGCGCGCCCGTCACCATCACCCCCAAGGTGTGGATGACGTCGAACGTCGGCGGGGCGGAGCTGCCGGCCACGGTGAGCTTCGAGCAGAAGTGCGGGCGCGTGCTGTTCAGCACGTACCACTGCGAGGGCGACGACTCGTCCAAGCTGCTCGCCCAGGAGAAGGCGCTCCTCTACATCCTGCTCGAGGTCGGGGTCTGCGTGGGCGAGCTCCCGCCCCCGCCGCCGCCGCGCTGAGCCGCGGGGGCGTTTTGCGGCCAAGATGCGACGCGTGCTTCCGACGGTGGAGAATTCCTCGGTTTTCCTGTAATCAGGGACCGAGGGAGACCCGATGAGCCCGCCTGGAGGAGACACCGAAGTCCACCCGTCGCTGAGCGGCGACGCGAGCGATCGCGTTCCCAAGATCACGGTCGTGCGGGGCCCGAGCGCCGGGCGCGCGTTCGCGATGACGCGCCAGGTGGCGAGCGTCGGCCGGCACACCACCAACGACCTCGTGGTCGCCGACCCGCGCGTCAGCGGCGCGCACCTCGAGCTCCGGCGTCACGGCGACAAGCTCCTCGTCCGCGACAACCAGACCACGAACGGCACCTGGCTCGGCGCGCACCGCGTCGCCGAGGTCTACCTGGCGGAGGGCGGCGAGCTCACGATCGGCGACTCGACGCTGCGCTACGAGAGCGAGGAGGTCGACGGACCCCCGAGCCTCGTCCAACGCGACGCCCTCGGCCAGCTCGTCGGCTCGTCCAACGCGATGCGCGAGGTGTTCGCCACCATCGAGCGCGTCGCGAACAAGGATCTCAGCGTCCTCATCCAGGGCGAGACGGGCAGCGGCAAAGAGGAGGTCGCCCGCGCCGTCCACGGCGCGTCGGCGCGACCGACCGGGCCGTTCATCGTCATCGACGCCACCTCGCTCCCCGAGACGCTCGCCGAGTCCCTCCTGTTCGGCCACGAGAAGGGCGCGTTCACCGGCGCCACCGAGCGCCGCATCGGGTTCTTCGAGGCCGCCAGCGGCGGCACGGTCTTCATCGACGAGATCGGCGAGCTCCCCGCGCCGCTGCAGAGCAAGTTCCTCCGCGTGCTCGAGCGCCACGAGATCGTCCGCGTCGGAGGGCACACGCCGATCCGGGTCGACGTCCGCGTCCTCGCCGCCACCAACCGCGACCTCCGCGCCGAGATCGATCGCGGCCGGTTCCGCGAGGATCTCTACTTCCGGCTCGCGCAGGTGAAGATCACGCTGCCGCCGCTCCGCGACCGCCCGGAGGACATCGCGCTCCTCGCGCAGGCGCTGCTCAAGGAGTCGCCGACGCCGGTGATGATCGACAAGGGCGCGCTCGACTACCTCACCGAGCAGCGGTGGCCCGGCAACGTCCGCGAGCTCAAGAACGTGCTCGTCCGCGCGGCCGCGCTCGCCCAGGACGGGATCATCCGCCGCGGCGACGTCATCGGCGACACCGCCGACGCACGCAAGGCCCCCGACATCGACTTCCTGTCCAAGTTCTCGGACGCGAAGGACAAGGCCATCGAGCGCTTCGAGCGCGCCTACCTCGAGGCGTTGATGCGCCGCACCGCGGGCAACCTCTCCAAGGCCTCGCGCGAGGCCGACATCGCGCGGCACCACCTGCGCGACCTGCTCAAGAAGCGCGGGCTCTACAACATCTCCTTCGGGGAGAGTGAATGACGGGGAGCCGACGGTCGCTCGCGCTCGCCTTCGTCGCCGCCGTCGCGCTCACCACCGCGGAGGCGCAAGGCCAAGCGCCGCCGCCCGCCGCCTCGGCCGAAGACCTCGCCGCGGCCCGCAAGCTCTTCGGCGAGGGCCTCGAGGACGAGAAGAAGAAGGACTTCGCCGCCGCCCTCGCCAAGTTCAAGCGCGTGCGCGAGGTCCGCGACACGGTGCCGGTGCGCTACCGCATCGCCGCGTGCCTCGAGGGGATGGGCAAGCTCGCGAGCGCGCGCAGCGCCTACCGCGAGGTCACCGCCCCGACGAGCTATCCCTCTCCGGATGACGCCGACATCGTCAAGACGGCGCAGGAGCGCGAGGCGGCGATCGAGCCGCGCGTGCCGCGGTTGGTGCTCGAGATCCCCGCCGGCGCGCCGGCGGGCCTGAGCGCGAAGATCGACGGCGCGAGCGTGGAGCCCTCGGCGCCGGCCGCGCTCGACCCGGGCGACCACGAGATCCGCGCCGAAGCGCCGGGGCACCGCCCGTTCACGAGCCGGGTGTCGATGTCGGAGGGCGCTCGCGTCTCGCTCCGCGTCGCGCTCGAGCCCGAGTCGCGCAAGGACGCGCTTCCGCCGAAGGTCGACGACCCGGCGCCGAGCCGCGTGCCCGCGTACGTCGCGTTCGGCGTCGGCGCGGCGATGTTCGGCGGCGCGGTGGTCACGCTCGTCGTGCGCCAGTCCGCCATCGACTCGATCGAGAGCAGCTGCCCCAACAACGTGTGCCCGTCGAGCAAGCGCGGCGACGTCACCTCCGCGCAGGACCGCGCGAAGCTGATGTTGCCCCTGTCGATCGGCTTCGCCGTCGCCGGCGTCGCCGCCGTCGGCGTCGGCACGTATTTCCTGATCTCGCCGGGCCGAAAGAGCGGCGCCGCCCTCTTCGTCACGCCTACCGTGGGCGGCGCGGCGATGAGCTACGGCGCCAGTTTCTGAGCCTCAGGCGCGCCCTGAGGTGAGGAGCCGCCTTTCGGGGTCGATGTAGGTGCACGTAAGCGGCGCGTGCGAAGCGTTTGCGTGGGCGAGAGGCGAGCTATCATCCGAGGTGGTGGGTGCACTCTCCTCGCCTGCCATCAAGATGGCGGGCCCTCCTCAAGTCGGCGATCGTGTCGGCGGCAAATACGTGCTCGCGGCGCACATCGCCGACGGGGGCATGGGCTCGGTGTGGACGGCCACCAACGACACGACGAGCGCGGAGGTCGCGGTCAAGCTGTGGCGCCGCCGGGCCGGCGACGAGAGCACCGTCGAGCGGCTGCGCCAGGAGGCGCGGCTCGGCTCACGCCTGTCGCATCGCAACATCGTCCGCATCTTCGACCTCGTCGAGGAGCCTACCGGGCCGCTCGTCCTCGTCATGGAGCTCCTCCGGGGCTGCTCCCTCGAGCGCTACCTCCAGATGCGCGGAGCGCTCGACACGCGCGCCGCGATCGCCGTCGCGGTCGCGATCCTCGGCGCCCTGTCGGAGGCCCACGACAAAGGGATCATCCACCGCGACCTCAAGCCCGCGAACGTGTTCCTCGCGGTCGATCACGACGGGCGCGTGATCCCGAAGCTCCTCGACTTCGGCATCGCGAAGATGCCGAAGGAGAACAAGAACCTCACCGAGGACGGGCGCTCGCTCGGCACGCCGCGGTACATGTCGCCGGAGCAGATACGCGGCAACGACCTCGACGGCCGCAGCGACGTCTTCTCGACGGCCATCGTCCTCTACGAGGCGCTCACCAACGTCTCGCCGTTCGACTCGGGCTCGTCGGGCGCCATGCTCGCCGCCGTCCTCGAGCGCGAGGTGGACCCACACCCGCTCATCCCCCCGCGGGTGTGGGTCGAGCTGTCGCGCGCGCTGAGCAAGCGGTCCTACGAGCGCCACGCGTCCGCGGAGGAGCTGCGGCGCGGGCTCCTCACGGCGATGCAGACCGCCGAGTCGGAGCTCGAAGACGCGCTCAAGCTCCTGCGCCCCATGGACATCGCGCCCGCGCCCCCGCGCGCGACCGCGAGCCAGACCAACGACGCGGTCGTGCAGGTCAGCGGGGAGCGGCCTTCGCCGCGCTTCTCGGTCGCCGCGAAGGCGATCGGCGCGTTCGCGGCCGCGGCGCTCTTCACCGGCGGGGCCTTCGTCGCGCTGAGCTCCACCCGCAGCAGCCCCGCGACGACGCAGCCCTCGGCGACCGAGAGCGCCCCGCAGACGCCGCCCCGCCCTCGGGACACGAGCGCGAGCGCGAGCGCGAGCGCGGCCGC
>JAEUKG010001035.1 GCA_016794325.1 Myxococcales bacterium
GGAGAATGTGCACGCTCCCGAGCGACGACTGGCCCTTCTGCCGGGTCCGGTCGGTGTAGCGGATGGTGACCGGCACCTCGACCGTCTTGAGCCGCCGCGCGCGCACCCGGATCTCGGTGGCGTGGGCCATCCGCGCCTGGCGGATCGTGATGCCGCGCGCGGCCTTCGCCGAGAGCGCCCGGTAGCCGTTGTGCGCGTCCCCCAGCGCCTGCCCGGTGAGGGCGAGCTCGAAGAGCCGCGCCGCGTGGAGCACGAGCGCGCGCGAGCCCGGGACCTCGGAGCGCCCCGCGAAGCGGTTGCCGAACGCGACGTCGGCCCCCGACATCACCGCGGTGACGAGCGCGGGCAGATCGCGCGGATCGTGCTGCCCGTCGGCGTCCATCGTCACGAAGACGTCGTGGTCGCCGGAGATCGCGCACTGGCGCGCGGTCTCGAGGGCGGCGCCTTGCCCGAGGTTCACCACGTGACGGAGCAAGACGACGTCGAAGTGCGCTGTCGCCGGCGGCAGCTCGCCGAGCGTGATCGCGGGCTCGCTGCCGTCGTCGACGAGGTAGGCGCGCACGCCGCCGACCTCGGAGGCGATCTGCGACACCCGCCCCAGCGTCGCCGCGACGGCGTCGCCTTCGGCGCGCGCTGGGATGAGGACGGCGACCCGCATGGCGGCGCCATCCTCGCTCGACTGTTGGCGGCGAGCAACTCCTCGTGTAGGGAGCGGGGCGAGGAAGATGCGCGCCCTCCCGCCACGCGAGCACCGGCGAAGCGTCGGCGCATGACCGCGAGACGGGTCATGCCGCGCGCGGGGCGCCGCCTCCTCTTCGCGCTCTCCCTGGTCGCCGGCGGCCTCGTGGCCGTGATCGCCCTCCGGGCCTGGGTCCACGTCTCGTCGGCCTGGGACGTCTGGTACTACCACCTGCCCTTCGCCGCGCGCCTCGCGGGCATCGTGCCGAAGGAGGTCGCCACGTTCGACTCCCTGAACGAGGTCCGCTACCAGAGCTTCCCCCGGCTCGCCGAGCTCCTCCAGGGGCTCCTTTGGCGCGCGCTCGGCCGGCCCGAGGCGGCGAGCCTCCTCGGGGTGGGCTCGGTGGTGGCCGCCGCAGCCGCGCTCAAGAAGATCGCGCGGGCGCCGGCGGGGGCGCTCGTCGTCGCGTGGACGGCTATCCCTACCGTGATGATCCACATGAGCGTCGCGTACGTGGATCTGCCCGCGAACCTGTGCGTGACCGCGCTCGCGCTCCTCGTCCACCGGGCGTTCGTCGAGCGGCGCGCCCTCGGGCCCGGCTGGATCGCGGCCGCGATCGCGCTCGGGGCCCTCGCCGCGAACGCCAAGCTCATCATGGCGCCCATCGCCGGCGTCGCCCTCGGCGCCCTCGCGGCCCGGACGCTGTGGCTGTCGCGCTCGCGCGCCGCCCATTTCGCGGGCTTCGCGGTCGGGGCGCCGGTCGTGCTCGCGACCCAGCTCGTGAACGCGATCCGCTTCGGCAACCCCGCGTACCCGGTGGAGGTGCACGTCTTCGGCCGCACCCTGCCGTGGGTGGAGACGCCGTACACCGAGATCCCGCCGCGCTTCGAGCCCTACCCGCAGCCGGTCCGCTTCGCGGCGTCGCTCGCGGAGATCGGCCTCCGCGAGCTCGGCGATCCGCGGCGCTACAGCGTCGACCAGTGGATGCCCCCGCACATGGACGGCAACCGCATGGGCGGCTTCGGCCACGTCTACGTCGCGGCCGCGCTCGTCGCCCTGGTCGCGCTCGCGCCGCGCTCGCGCGAGGGGCGCGTCGCGGGGGTGATCTTCGCCGCCCTCACCGCGGTGGTGTGCGTCATGCCGCAGTCGCACGTGCTCCGCTACTACCTCGTGTGGATGCTCACCCTCACCGCGCTGGTGGTGACGCTCGGCGCGCGGGAGCTCGCGCGGCGGCGGTGGGTCGCCGGCGTCGTCGCGACCGCGGTCCTGCCGATCGCCGCCCTCGCCTACACCGCCCGCGCGACCGACCTCTGGTATCTCACCCCGGATACGTTCCGCTTCGCCGAGCTCGTCGCGGACCACGTGGACGCGAAGCGGCTCGAGGGCGTGCCCGACGGCGGCCGGGTGTGCGTCGACCACCAGCCGTGGTCGTTCCTGTACGCGTCGACCTTCCACCCGCCGCGGCGCTACACCGTCGTCCTCTCGCACGACCCCGCCGACTGCCGGTGACCGCGCCGCCGCCGCGATCGGGCGGCGCTCAGATCACCGCGAAGGTCTGCTGGTTCAGCGCGACGAGCTCACCGCCCGGGGTCCAGAGCTCGCGGGCCTCGGCGAAATATCCGTCGGCCGCCGCGAGGACGCGCGCGCGGAAATACAGCGGCGCCCCGGGGTCGACGGGCCCTTCGGGGTAGAACACCTGGGCGTCGAAGGTGACGGTGGCCATCGGCCGCGGCCCGGCCTCGCGCGAGAAGAGGGCGGGCCAGAAGCAGTCGACGAGCGCGATGATCTCGGCCGCGCCGAGCGACGCCAGCGGGGCGCGCGAGCGGACGAAGCCCTCGGTCCGCGGCTCGCTGCCCGAGAACGGCGACGGCCCGGTGCTCCACAGCTCGAAGTGCTGCAGGAACTCCGGGGCGAAGGGCGGCCCGAGCGTGAGCGAGGCGAGCGAGGTGACGTCCGGGATCGCCGGCGGCTCCAGCGCGAAGCGGCCGTCGTGACCGCGCGCGCGTCCGAGGACGACGGTGGCGCGGGCGAGCGCGCCCTCCCCCCGCGACATGCCGACGTCGACGGTGGTGACGGCGCTCCCCCGACGCACCACGCTCGCGGTGACGTCGACGTCGCCGTCGGGCACGGGGGCGACGATGGCGCCGAGGAACGCCCGCACCCGCCGCTCGGGGTCCGGCTCCGACGCGATCGCCGCCCGCGCGAGCGCGCCGAGCACCATGCCGCCGTAGACGCCGCGGCCCTGCCGATACCCCTCGGGGAACGACGCGCCGAAGCGCCCCGGCGCGCCCTCGGTGGGGGATACGGAGAGGCCTCGCTCGAGCCCGGAGAGATCCATCGACGGGCAGCGTACACCTCCTCGCCCCCGACTCGCTGGCCTCGCCACACGGGAGCCTCCCTCAGCGGACCACGATCGTGGCCGCCTGCTTGCCGTACGGCACGGTCGCCTGCGCGAGGACGCGCCGCGAGCCGCACGCCTTCACCACGACGACGCGGCCCTGGTCGACGGGCCAGTCGATCTCGCGCGCCTTCGACGCCCCGGCGGGGACGTCCATCGCCACCGTCACGCGATCGCTCCCGACCTTGACCGCGTCGTTGACGAGCTCGATCTCGCACACCTTCTCCTTCGACTCGTTCGTGACCGAGAGCGCGCGCCGCTCGAGGCGCGCCACGCCCACGGCCTGCGCCGCCCCGCACGCGGCCGTGCACGAGAGCACCGCCGCAGACACCCACCGGCCCAACCTTCCCGAAAACGTCATCGCCCTCACCTCTCTGGATGCGTCGGTCACCCCGACGAGAGCTCCCTGGAGCAAGCGA
>JAEUKG010001064.1 GCA_016794325.1 Myxococcales bacterium
ACGTCGACGGCGCCCCGGGGCTCTGCCTCGTCGCGCTCGCGCTCGCCGGGGAGGAGGCGTCGACCGCGGCGGCGCGCGCGCGCGCGAGCGCGGGGGAGGCGGCGGTGAAGGCCGCGGCGATCGTGTCCGCCGGCGGGCCTCGCGATCCCACCGCCGACATGGAGCTCGCAGGCTCGCGCGGCGACGTCGACGCCGTGGCGCTGCTCGCCTCCGCCCACCGCGTGGACGTCGACGACGCGGTGCGCGGCTCCTGGGAGGTCGCCGCCGCGCGCGGCACCGTGTTCGAGCCCATCGACGCGGGCACTCCGCTCTGGGACGTCGTGCAAGCGGATCCCGACGAGCTCGCCGCGTGCCCCGGCGCGGCTCCCGTCGCGAAATCGCAGACGATCTCGCGGGAGGTGTCGTCGGTGCCGTCCGTTTTGTGGCAGGGTGTGCGCGCCGTCGCGCTCCTCGCCGAGGTGTCGTGCGAAGGCGGCGAGCCCGTCGTGCTCGAGGTCGACGGCGAGAAGATCGCGGCGCAGCCGTCGGGCGCGACCACCCTCTGGCACGTGGCGGTCAAGGGCGAGAAGGCGAACGTCCGGCGGCTCGACGCCGGCGCCGGCAAGGTGACGGTGTCGCGCGAGGGCGCGTGCGCCGCGCAAGCGAGCCGCGTGCGCAGCCCCCTCGACGCGAGCAAGCCCGTCGACGTGTCGTTCGGCGAGGCGCGCGCGGTCGGCCTCGAGGTGTGGGTCGAAGAGAGCGCGAAGCGCGGTGAGCTCACCGTGGCCGGCACCGGCGGGCAGTCGCTCCAGGTGCGCGCACCGAAGGCCCCGGGCCTCGTCGTCGTCGACGCGCGCGGACGCCGCCACACCCGGGTCGGTCGCGTGCTCTTGCCCGAGTGGGCAGGGCGCGGGGTGCGGGTCGTCGGCGAGACGGGGACCTCGGTGCGGCCCATCGGACGCGTCGGCCGCGGCCCCACGAAGGAGGCCGCTGCCGAGGCCACGGCGCCGCCGGAGGGCGACCTCATCGGCCTCTCGCGGCGCATCCTCGCGACGACGGCGCCCCGCGAGCGCGCGAGCTTGCTCCTCGAGCGCGCGACGCTGCTCGCGCGCTCGGGCGCAGAGCGCGCCGCGCGCGACGACGCCCTCGCGGCGCAAGGCCTCGGCATCGCCGACGCCGAGGAGCGCGTCCGCGCGGCCCTGCGTCCCGCGCCGAAGCCCGCCGACACCGTCGCGGCGTACGGCCTCGAGCCCGACTTCGACCCGGGGGCGAAGCGCTGCGGCGGAGGCGAAGGGCCGCGGCGTCGCCTCCTCGCGTTCGAGGAGCAGCTCCGCGCGCGGGTGTCGCGGGTGTACGACTTCGACCTCGCGGTCCGCGGCGTCGAGCTCGCCCGCGAGAGCGCGCGCGATCCGCGCGCCGAACGGGACGCGCTGCGCGCGATGTGGGGCTCGCGGTGGCGCGTCATCCGTGACGCCGCCGGCGCGCCGCGCGTCCCCGAGCCCGACGACCGGACGAAGCAGGGCCCGATCGACGGCGAGGGCGAGCTCCGCCCGCGGGTGCTCTCCGGTGAGCCCTTCGGCAAGAGCGACTTCGTCTCGATCGCGAAGGACCGACCCGCCAAGGCCATGCTCTCGATGACCGGGTTCGCCCACGCGCGGGTGGAGGCGGTGTGCGCCGCGCGGCGACCCGACCAGGCGACCGGCGCGTGCCCCTTCGAGGTCGTGCTCGGCGGCGGCGCGCCGAAGCGCGTGACCTTCGCCGCCGGCGGTCGCGCCGACGTCGATCTCGGACGCGTGGGCCGCGGCCCCCTCGAGCTTCGCCTCGCCGACGCCCCAGGCCGCTGGGTCGTCGTCGCGCGCGTGGTCTTCGACAAGGCGATCGCCGGCACCAAGCCCGCCGGGGCCGACACCTGGGTGCTCGAGGCACCACATGTACAATACAGATATTCGGTCCGCCCCGGCCAGCCCCTCTCCGTCCGCGGGAAGGGCCCGGCGATCTACCGAGTCGACGTCAAGGGCGCTCCCGAGACCGACCCCGGAGCGGTGATCTCGGTCGACGGTCGCGAGGACGCGATCGCGGCCGGCGAGACCAAGATGGTCTCCAGCAAGAGCGGGGACATCACGGTGTCGGCACCGCGCGGGGCCGCCAGCGTCAACGTCGCCGAGCGCGCCCCCGAGGAGGCCCCGCCCGAGGGCTTCTCCCCGCCCGACCCGTCCATCCCCAGCGGCACCACCCTCGCCACCGCACTTGACCCCCAGCCCGGCCCCTGGCGCGACGTCGCCAAGCAGTCGCCGCGGCCCTTGTCGCCGTTCGAGGACGCGCTCGGCACGTTCGTCGCCCAGATGGCGGGCGCGTACGGGACCGATCGCGAGGGCTCGGCGAAGTCGACCGCGCCCGACGGCTTCGTGCAGACGCGCTTCGGCTACCGGCGCCGCGTCGAGTCGATCCACCTCTGGACCGCGGCCGACGGCATCCTCCGCGCGCGCGACGGCGACCCGACCTACGGCGGGTCGCTCACCCTCTACGAGGACGCCTCCTCGATCCACCTCCGCCTGACCGGCACCGGCCTCCTCGTGAGCCAGAACATCGGCGCCCAGCGGGTGGTCACCTTCCGCCCGCGCGCCTTCGCCGAGTACAGCTGGCGCGTGTTCGGCGAGCTCTTCATCCTGCCTCGCCTCGGCTTCGATGGCTACTACACGAACGCCGGCTCCGTCGCCGGCGACCCGCGCCAGCTCGACGACGAGGTGTACAACTCGTTCCGACTCCACCGGAACACGGCGTTCTATTTCCAGACGCTCTTCTGGTGGGTCCCGAACTTCAACGACATCTTCATCCTCCGGCCCCGGCTCACGTTCGACGCCACCAACGCCGAGATCAACCACGTCGCGGTGCGCGGCCAGACGCTGTTCGTGTTCGGATCGGTGGACGTCGCTCCCAACGTCGAGGTCACCAACTACTTCAAGACCGCGACCCAGAGCTCGGCGCTGCGAGCCTCCGCCGGCGGCACCATCGACTACCAGGGCTGGGTCGCCCCCGGGAGCGTCGGCGTGCGGCCGTTCGTCACCGGCGTCGTCCGCTTCGACGGCGGCGGATACCAGGTCTTCGGCGGCGTCGAGCTCCTCGCGAGCTTCCGGAGAGGGGTGCGCGACTACTCCTCCCTCGAGCTCGCGTTCCCCGAACCGGTCGCCGGTGGAATAGCCTGGCGAGGAGACGGACGATGAGCGACACCCTCGGCCAAGACGTCCCGCTCATGCTCTCGCAGATGGCGCCCCGAGAGGTCGCCGCGGCGGGCGCCGTCCTCGAGCGCGAGGGCCCCGCTGGCCTCGTCGTCCACGCGCGCGAGCTCCTCGCGAAGGTGGAGGCCCGGCGCGACGATTTCGATGCACTCTGCAAGGATCTCGAGGCGCCGGGCGCCCCGCGCGCCGAGCTCGTCGCCGCCTACCTCAGGCGCACCGTCGAGGACGAAGACGACCTCGCCCGCGACCTCGCGGAGCTCGAGAAGCGGCCCGACGCCGTCCTCGACGCGCCCGCGCTCGGCGAGCGCAACGTCCTCGCGATCCTCGAGATCGAGATCGCGATCGAGGCCGCGCTCGCGGTG
>JAEUKG010001091.1 GCA_016794325.1 Myxococcales bacterium
GCGTCGACCCACCGCCGACCACGGCGCAGCTGCAGACGCTCCGCCTGACCCTCAAGCCGCACGAGAAGCGCAAGGTCGGCGTGCTCTTGCCGAGCGGGCTCGCCGTCGACATCGGCAAGGCGGTCAAGCAGCAGGCGTCGGTCGAGGCGGCCATCGCCCGCGAGTTGACCGCGGATTCCCCGCGCGGCGACGTGTTCCAGAAGACCTGGCGCACGTACCACGTCGACTACCTGACGCCGCTGCCCCCGGGAGCGACGGCGGCCAAGCCGCCGAGCGACGCCGTCATGCCCGCCGCGATGCCGATGGCGATCGGGAGCGGGCGCGCCGCGAGCCTGCTTTGAGCGCTCGCCTGCGCCCGTCCGCGCTCGCCGCGCCGGTCGCGATCCTCCTCGGGCTCGCCCTCGCCCTCGGGGCCGCCGTCCTCCTCGGAGCGCGAGCCCCGCGCGCGCTCCCGGCGCCGCTGTCGGCGCGGGCGGCGACCGCCGACGACGTCGGGCCGCTGTCGGAGGTGATGCTGCACTGGCTGCCCGAAGAGGAGGCCGCGATCGAGGCGACCTACCGCGGCTTCTTGACGACGCTCCCGGCCGAGGTGCGCGTGACGTTCGTGATCCCCCGGGGCCGCGAGGCCGCGCTCCGGGCCTTCGTCCGGCGGATCGCGGCGGGGGGCGAGCTCGCGGCGTCGGTGTCGGTCGTCGAGCTGGATATCCCGATAGGGATATGGTCGAGGGATCGCGCCCTCGTCCTCGCCGGCACCTCCGCCGACCCTCGGCCGACGCTGCTGGTGCCGCCCCGGCCGAGAGCGGGCGAGGCATCCCGCCCGCAGGACTGGGACATCGTCCCCGCGGTGGCCCGGGCTGCGCCCGACCGCTACCAGGTGCGGGCGCTCCCGTTCGCCTTCGACGGCGGCGACTTCGCGGTCGCCGGCGGTCGCGTGATCGTCGACGACAACCTCTTCACCCGGAACAAGGGCCGCGGCGCGCGGAGCCCCGAGGAGCTCCGCGCGCGCGTGGCGGCGGCGCTCGGGCGCGAGGTGGTGATGCTCGGCGCCGCGGAGGGCGACGTGCCGCGCCACCACATGGGGATGTACATGGCGCCCGTGGGGGGCGGCGTCGCCCTCGTCGGCGATCCCGCGGCCGGCGAGGCGATCGTCGGTGCGGGCTTCACGCCCGGGGAGCGCAGCCCGGAGACGGGCGCGGCGCTCCGCGCGGACGCGTCGCCGGAGGTCGTCGCGCGCTTCGACCGCGCCGCCCGCGACCTCGCCGCCGCGGGCTTCCGCGTCGTGCGCGTCCCGACGGTGGCGTTCGACGATCGGACGTATTTCGCCTACACGAACGCGATCTACGAGACCCGAGGTGGGGCGCGCACCGCGTGGATGCCGACCTACGGCGTGCCCGCCCTCGACGACGCCGCCCGCCGCGTGCACGAGGGGCTCGGCTTCCAGGTTCACCCCGTCGACGTGCGGGCGGTCTACGCGCGGCACGGCACGCTGGGGTGCCTGGTCAACGTCGTGGCGCGGGGGAGATCCGGGCGCGATCCGGCGTAGAACCGGAGGCCATGGTCCAGAGCTTCCAGTTCGAGATCCCGGGCGATCCCCGCGCGCTGCGCACCATCCACGACGACGCCGTCGCCGCGCTCGACGCCGCGCTCGCGTCGGCGCTCCCGGGGTGCGAGGTGATGCACGCGATCGACCCGCGCCGCATCCTCAACTTCGCGTCCGGCGGCCCGCCGGTGTGGAGCGTGGGGGTGGTGTCGCACCCGAGCGGCGTGCACCAGTTCTTGACCTACGGGCTCTCGCGCGCGCTCGACCCCGCGCAGCCGTTCGACTTCGAGCTCACGATGCGCGTCCGCTCGCCGGGCGCCGCGCCGATGTGGCCGACGCTCCTCCTCCGCAGCATCGCCCGCTACCACGTGTCGAGCGGTCGCCCGATCCGACCCGGCGAGTTCATGGAGCTCGGCGGGCCCATCTCGCAGATGCCAGTACGCCCCGAGGAGCGGAGCGCGATGCCCACGACGCGGATGGACACCGTCCTCGTCGTCGCCGGGGCCTCGGTCCCGACGCCGCGCGGCGCGGTGGAGATCCGGAACGTGGTGGGGCTCGACGCGCGCGAGCGCGAGCTCCTCGAGTCGTGCCGCGCCCAGGGCTTCTGCGACGAGCTCCGCCGGGCGGATCCCGCGCTCTCGGTCGCGCTGGATTCGCCGAGCCTCGCCGACGATCCGCGCTTCTGCGCGGCGATCGCCGACGCGGCAGCGCGCGACGGCAGCGACTGCGGATCCTTCTGCGTCCCCGGCCTCCGCTGGAGCGACAGCGGGAGCGCCTACGAGATCCACGTCCCGGCCGGCGCGGGGGCGAAGCTCAAGCGGCGCCTGTCCTCGCGCCTACCGTTCGGTCGCGGCCTCCTCGTGCACTCCGAGGCGCCGGGCCCCGGCACGGAGCTCCTCGTCCTCCCCGGCGACGATCTCGGGGTTCCGGAGGCCGACCCGACGCGGCTCGTGCTCCAGCTCCCGCTCGACAGCCCGCACGTCACGTTCCTCGCCGACGACCCGGCGGTGTGGACGCTCCGGTACGGCGCGGGGTGAACGCCCGAGGGCGCGCGCGCCTCCAGTTTCTTGAACGAGGCGCGTCGCGGTGGCCTAGCATTCGACGATGCGTCGCCTGCTGCTCGTAGGGCTCGTCGCGTGCGGCGCGGATCCCTCCGCGCCTCCTGCCATCGCGAGACCCGCCGTCGCCCTCCAAGCCCCCGCCGACGCCGGCCTCGTCGTGGACGCCGCCGTCGCGCCGCCGCGCGTCAAGAAGGAGGGCCCCTCGCTGGTCGCGGGGGTGGGCAGGACGTGGGTGGTGCTCGCGTCGGGGCGCGTCGCGTCGTGGGGCCGCGCGGATCCCGACGACCTCGCGAAGGTCGACGCGCGACCCCGCCTCGTCGACGGTCGCGCGGGCGTGACCGGCGTCGGGCGCGGCCGGATCGGCGAGTTCTTCCCGCGGAGGGCGAGCGACGAGCCGTGCTTCTTCCCCGACTCCGGCGGACCGTGCGGTCAACGCGAAGAGCTGCCGCGGCCCCTCGAGGCCGCGCTCGGGGGAGGCCGCCTCTCGGGCGTCAGCCCGCACTGCGAGAGCGCGTGCGTCGTCACCGCCGCCGGCGAGATCCGCTGCGCGGGTCCGATCGCGAACGAGCTCGAGCCCATGACCAACCGCTCCGACGCCGACCTCACGGTGAGGAGCTTCGGCGCGGTCGACGACGTCGTCGAGATCGCGGTGGGCGACTTCCACGCGTGCGCGCTCCGGCGCCGCGGCGAGGTCGTGTGCTTCGGCCACGTCGGCGGCGGGCTGCTCGGGGACGGGCGCACGTGGGAGCGGAAGCGGGCGCCCGTCGCCGGGATCGACGACGCGAAGGCGGTGACGCTCTCGCCCTTCGGAGGGTGCGCGCTCCGCCGCTCGGGCCGAGTCGCGTGCTGGGGCGGCGCGCCCGCGCGTCGAGCCGCGCCGGTGGACCTCCCTGGCGTCGAGCTCGCCGATCGGTTCGTGGCGGACGGCACCTGCGTCGTGCGCACCGACAAGAAGCTCCAGTGCTTCGAGGGCGGCGTCGTCTGGCGCGTCGCCGTCGACGACGCCAAGGACGCGGCGTGGGTGCACGGCAAGGGCCTGTGCGTGGTCCGCGCCGCCGGCGCGGTGGAGTGCCACGACCCCGCAGCCAAGAAGAAGCCCGTGCCCCTCCCGCAGGCGAGCGGCGCCTACGCTATCTCGAGCGGGATGGGTGTCACCGCCCACGTCGTGTGCGTGCTCTTGGGGGGCGGGCGCCTTCGGTGTTGGGCGTCGACCGACGACTCGCGGCCACCCCACACCTGGTCGGTGCCCAAGGACTCCGCCCGGGTGCACGCGCTCGGGTTGAGCACGTTCGGCGCGGAGCTGCACGACGCGGGCGTCGTCGTGCGCACGGCCTCGGGCGCGCGCCTGCAGACGCACCTCACCTGGTTGGTGATGCCGAGCTCCTCCGAGCCGAGGTCCAAGCCCAAGCCCAACGAGGGGATGACGGCCGACGGTACGCTCGACGCGGTCGAGGGGGAGGACGGGACGCGGGTCGAGCCCGACGGTCGGGTCGTCGTCGACGGTGAGGCGATCGCGGGGATCACCGACGCCGCCCAGGTCGCGTCGAGCGACGGGGGCAACTGCGTCGTGCACAAGAGCGGCGCGGTCTCGTGCTGGGGACGGGAGCTCGGCGCGTCGCTCGGCCGCGGCGAGAGCGCCTACGCTCCGGCCCCCGTCCGTGTGGCGCTCCCCGAGCCGCCGCTCTTGTGACCGCTCAGGGGAGGAACGACTCCACGCCGTCCCCGCCGCCGATCACGAAGAGCTGCCCGGTCGCGCCCACGATCGCGCGCGCCTGCTTTCGCGGCGCCTTCAGCGGGATCTCCTCGGCCTTGTCGGGGGCGACCCGCACGAGGTGCGACAGGCCGTCGGGCCCGGTGCCGAGCGCCCACACCGTGTTCGGGACCCCGCCGAGGGTGAAGGCCTCGGCGCGCACGAGGCCGACCGGGAGCTTCGCCCATGCTTGCAGAGTGCACGCGTTCGCGCAGGCGAGATCCACGAGCTTGACGTCGGCCCCGGCGACGACGACCCGCTGGGCGTCGAGGGTGACGGCGCCGAGGCCGCTCGCGGGCTCGGGGGGGGAGGGGAGCGCGGCGCCCGGGGCGCCGCC
>JAEUKG010001101.1 GCA_016794325.1 Myxococcales bacterium
GAGGCGCGAGCCGCCGCGTCACCGCTGACGCCGCTCCCGGTCGCCTCCGCCCCCTCGGGCGCCGCGGAGGCGCCCCCCGCGAGGTGTGCGAAGCCGGATACGAGCGCCTCCTCGGCGACTGCGGCGAGCGCGAGCCCGCCGGCGAGGCCTGGGCCCAGGACTTCGAGGGCACCGCCCCCGGCGCCAAGCCTCCGCCCCCCCGCTGCTGGGAAATGTGGGATGCGCTGCGACAAACGCTGACTCCCGTCGCGCGCTTTCGTCACGTCTTCGTCGCGTTTGCCCGTACCATCGACGCATGAGCTCGAAGAACGCTCGGCGGGTCGGCATCGGCTCCGTCGTGCTCGCGGCCGCGCTGTCGTCCGTGGTCGGGGTGGGGGTCGCGTGCGGTCAGAAGCGAGGCGCGCTCATGCTCGCGGTCGCCACCGACATGCGCGCGCCCAAAGACGTGAACATCGTGTCGATCCACGTGCAGACGGGGTCGACGGTGCGCCACAACTTCATCGGGCGCGTCACCCCCGAGGGGGAGGTGGTGTTCCCCGCCACCCTCGCGATCATCGAGCCCGACGATCCCAACCAGACGATCCGCGTGCGCGTGATCGCCCTCAAGGACAACAAGCCGCTCGTCCTGCGCGACGTGCGCACCACCGCCCCCCACGGCGGCCGCGTCGCCCTCCTCCGCCTCCCGCTCCTCTTCGTGAACCAGGGAGTGTCGGTGAGCGGCACCGTCCCCGACTCGTACCTGCCGCCGAAGCCCTCGGGCAGCACGCCGACGTCCGTGGCGCTCGGCAGGGTCGCCCTCCTCGACACCGAGTGGAACCCCTACGACGCCACCCAAGGCGTCATCCCCGGGTGCGGCACCGACTTCACCTACATCGACGGCGACGGCTGCAAGGACAGCTATGTCGACTCGGATAGCCTCCCCGACTTCAGCGAGGAGGCGGTGTTCGGGTCGGGCGGCCCCTCCGGCTGCTTCGACGCCAAGGCGTGCTTCGCCGACGCGAGGGAGATCGCGCCGAGCGCGGCCCCGAGCGGCGGCGACGCCGGGGCCGGCGACGCGGGCGCCCCCCCTGCGGGCCCGCTCGACCTCGGGAGCTGCAGCTTCGAGCTCGGCCCGCGCGACGCCTCCAAGCTGAACCTCGCGCTCGTCACCCGCGACTTCGGCGAGTGCAACGGCGACAAGTGCTTCCTGCCGATCGACCGCGGCGAGGGCGGGTGGAGCCTCACCGGCACGACGGTGAAGCTCCCCATCTCGTACTGCAAGAACTTCATCGGCGCCGGCAAGGCCAAGCTCTTCGAGTCGGCCTCGTGCGGGGCCAAGGGCACGTCCCAGCCGCTCTGCCAGGACAAGCCCTCGGCGCCGGGCGCGGGCGGGGCCGAGCTCATCGCGAAGGCGAACCGCCCGAGCGCGCTCGTCGTCGGTCCGAACGGCACGCTCCTCTACGGCGCCGCCGACGGGCTCTACAGCGTGCCCGCGCTCGCGGGCGCGCAAGCCGTGGCGCCCACGCGCCTCGTGACGGACACCTTCACCGGCCCGTGGTTCGGCCAGAGCGCGGGCGAGAACGCGGTCTTCGGCAACGGCACGAAGGCCTACGTCACCGCGACCGGCAAGGCCGAGCTCGTCACCGGGTTCGGCGCCGACGTCATCCAGGGCGTCGCGATCGCGGGCGGGTTCTCGTATTTCGCCACCACCGGCAGCATCTACCGAGGCCCGACCACGCTGGGCGATCCGACCGCCAAGCCCGCGATCGCGATGCCGTCGACGGCGGTGACGACGTTCTTCGGCACGCCCGGCATCTTCTACGGCACCGCCACCGGGACCCTGGGGACGTGCGACAGCCTCGCGTGCACCGCCGTGCCCTCGGCCCCGACCGGCGGCCCGAACGGGCGCATCGACGCGATCGCGCTCCGCCCGACCGGCGTCCAGGGCTTCTACGTGGTGTCCGACGGCGCGACGCCGGGCCTCTACGCCCTCGACCGCATCCAAGACCCGCCCCCGAGCGCGCGCCGCATCGGGGACGGCGACTACTCGCGCTTCGCCGACCCCGCCGGCGGCCAGCGCTTCCCGCGGCCCGTCGCCGCGGACGCCAAATGCGTGTATTTTGCACGTCAGGAGGGCGGCATCCTCTACCTCGGCGACACCTCCCAGCCGACGCCGACGAAGCCGCTCGCGGGCAGCTCCTCCGACAAGCCGATCTTGTCCATCGCCCCCGACCTCGGGCCCGCGCCCAAATACGTGTATTATACCGTCTATGCGGCCGCCGACGCGGGCGGCGGCGTCTACCGGGCGCCGGTGCCGACCGACTGCGCGGCGGGCGGCGACGGGGGCACCGGGGGGGCCTGCTTCCCGATCGGGCAGTCGTGCTCGTTCCGCGAGCAGTGCTGCTTCTTCGGCGGCCAGACCACCGACTGCGATCCGGGCCGCAGGGAGTGCTGCGTCGTCGTCGGGCCGGCCACCGGACCGGCGCAGTGCTGCTCGGCCATCCCGTTCT
Organism: Myxococcales bacterium; assembly: GCA_016794325.1. Classification (GTDB taxonomy): domain Bacteria; phylum Myxococcota_A; class Polyangia; order Polyangiales; family Polyangiaceae; genus SXNL01. The sequence goes on from JAEUKG010001101.1 coordinate 2,490, forward strand.
CCAACGGGCGGTGCGAAGGGGGAGGCTAGGCCGTGGACGACGGCGAGAGCTCGGCGCTCGTCCCGAAAGCCGGCGAGACCCTCGGCGGCAAGTTCCTCGTCGAGGAGGTCCTCGGCAAGGGAGGCATGGGTGTGGTCGTCGCCGCGCGCCACCTCCAGCTCGACCAGCGGGTCGCGCTGAAGTTCCTCCTGCCTCACGCGCTCGCCCACCCCGAGATCGTCGCCCGCTTCGCGCGCGAGGCGCGGGCGGCGGCGAAGATCAAAGGCGAGCACGTCGCGCGCGTGCTCGACGTCGGCGAGCTGCCCGATGGCGCGCCGTACATGGTCCTGGAGCTCCTCGAGGGCGAGGATCTCGGGCGCACGATCGAGCGCGGGCCGCTCCCCGCCTCCGTCGCCGCGCGCCACCTGCTCGAGGCGTGCGAGGCCCTCGCCGAGGCCCACGCGGCGGGCATCGTCCACCGCGACCTCAAGCCGCAGAACCTCTTCGTCGCGACCCAGCCGGGGGGCCGCGCGATCGTGAAGGTGCTCGACTTCGGGATCTCGAAGATGGTGGACCCGGCGGGGCCGGCGCTCACGTCGACCTCCAATTTGATGGGGACGGCGTACTACATGTCCCCCGAGCAGCTCTCGTCGCCGAAGTCGGTCGACGCGCGCGCCGACGTGTGGGCGCTCGGCGTCATCTTCTACGAGCTCGTGACGGGGCTCCTGCCGTTCCCGGGGGAGACGGTGCCCGAGGTCGTCGCCGGGATCCTGAAGAACGCCCCGACCCCGCCGCGCGACCTCGTCGCCGCCGTCCCTGCCGAGGCCGCGGCCATCATCGCGCGCTGCATGCAGGCCGACGCCGGCGCGCGGTACGCGAGCGTCGCCGAGCTCGCCGAGGACCTCGCCGCGCTCGCGCCCGACTGGGATCGATCGCACCTCACCGCGATGCGCGCGCTGCTCGAGGGCGTGGCGCCGAGCGCGCGCGGCCCCGCCGAGACCGCGCCGGGCGCGGCGCCGGCCTCGAGGGACACGGCGGCGGCGAGCCACGCGACCGTGCTCGCCGGGACCGTCGCCGCGGGGGTCGCCGTCCCCGCCGGCACCGCGCACGCGCTGTCGACGTCGCACCCGCTCGTCGAGCCCGCGCGCCGGGCCAAGAGCGCGACGCCCATCGTCGTCGCGGTGGCGGTGGTCGCCCTCGCGCTCGGCGGCGGCGTCGTCGTCGCCGCGCGGAGCGCGACGCCCGATCGCGGCCCGGGCACGAACGCGACCGCGCCGAGCGCGACCGCCCCCAGCGCGACCGCCCCCCCGAGCGCGACCGCCCCCCCGAGCGCGACCGCCACCGAGTCGCCCAGCGCGACGCCGTCGGCGAGCGCTCCGCCCACGCCTTCGGCGCTCGCGCAGCGGAGCGCCGCCCCGACCGCGCGCCCCACCCACGGCGCGGCGACCGCCCGCACCTCCGCCACACCTTCCGCCACCCCCGCCACCGCCGCGCCCTCGTCGTCGAAGGCCGGCTTGCACATGGAGCTCAAGTGAAGCCCCCGACGCCCCGCCGCGCGCTCTGCATCGTGGTCACGCTGTTCGCCGCGCTCGCCGTCTCCATCGCGCTGCCGCGCGAGGCGCGCGCCGACGTCGCGCCGCTCGCCGAGGCGCTGACGGGCGACGCGAAGGCCGACTACGAGCGGGCGAAGCTGCTCTACACCGACGGCGATTTCGTCAACGCTTACGAGAATTTCCGGTCGGCCTACGAGCGCGCCCACGACGCGCGGCTCCTCTGGAACATGGCCGCGTGCGAGAAGAACCGGCGGCGGTACGCCAAGACGCTCGTGCTCGTCCGCCGCTACACCCTCGAGGCGGGCCCGCAGCTCGGCGACCAAGACCGCGCCGACGCCGCCGAGCTCGTGAAGATCATCGAGCCGCTCACGGGCACGCTCGAGATCGTGGTGAACGAGCCTGGCGCCGAGGTCGCGGTGGACGGCGAGACCCTCGGCAAGAGCCCGACGGCGCCCGTCCTCGTCGATCGAGGCCCGCGCAAGATCCGGGTGACGAAGCCCGAGTTCACCGCCGTGGAGATCGAGCACCGCCTCGACGCCGCGGCCGGCACCGTCGAGGTGAAGCTCGTGAAGATCGTGCACGAGGGCAAGCTCGTCGTGCGCGCCCCGCGCGAGGCGGCGATCGCCGTCGATGGCACGGTGGTGGGCTCGGGCAGCTGGAGCGGCTCGCTCGTGAGCGGCGGCCACACGCTGCGGGTGACGCAGCCGAAGATGCGCCCGTACCAGACCGAGATCGTCATCCAAGACAACCAGACGCGGGAGCTGCCGATCACCCTCGAGCCGGAGCCGTCGAAGGGCCTGCCGCTGTGGGCTTGGATCGCCGGCGGCGCGGTGGTCGTCGGC
>JAEUKG010001125.1 GCA_016794325.1 Myxococcales bacterium
CGAGCCGGCACGAGATCTTCGCCATCGCGCGCGCGGGGATGATGGTCTTCGAGCCCTCGCCCTGGAAGCCGCCCGCGATGCCGTTGCAGTCGAGGGTCGGCCGCGTCCACACGCGCTCGAGCGTCGAGAAGCCGGCCTCGCCGAAGGGCGCCGGGGAGCCCGTCTGCGCGAGCCACTCCTTCTCGTCGAAGGGCAGGCTCGCGATCTCGGCGCGCTCGGCCGCCGTCAGCGCGACCACCTTGTCGTAGAAGCCGGGCACGAGCACGTGGCCCGCGTCGTCGTGGAGCTTGGCGATCATCCGCGCGAGGGCGTTCACCGGGTTGGCGACGCCGCCGCCGAAGGAGCCGGAGTGGAGATCGCTCTTCGGTCCCTCGACGACCACCTCGAGGTACATGAGGCCGCGCAGGCCCACGCAGAGCGAAGGGATGCCGCGACCGAACATCGCGGTGTCGCTCACGCACACGAAGTCGGCGACGAGATCGGCCGCGTGCTCGGCCATCAGCGTCTCGAGGTTCTCGGAGCCGACCTCCTCCTCGCCCTCGACGATGAGCTTGATGTTGATCGGGAGCTTCTTGGCGGTCTCGAGGAACGACTCGATCGCCTTCACGTGGATCCACACCTGCCCCTTGTCGTCCACCGTGCCGCGGCCCCACAGGCGGCCGTCGCGGATCTGCGCGTCGAACGGCGGCGAGATCCACTCGTTCAGCGGGTCGACCGGCTGCACGTCGTGGTGCCCGTACACGAGCAAGGTCGGCTTGCCGGGCGCGTGGGCGAACGACGCGAACACCGCCGGGTGACCCGCGGTGGGCCAAACCTCGACGCGATCGGCGCGCAGGCGCCGCAGCTCGGCGGCGAGGTGCTCGGCGTTCTTCGCGACGTCGGCCTTGTGGGCCGGGTCGCTCGAGATCGCGGGGATCTTCACCCACTCCACGAGCTCACGAACGAAACGCTCCCGCCCCTGGTCGATGTAGCTGAGGGTCGACTCCATGGTCGGCTCCTAGCCGACGGCGCGGGCGAACGCAATTCCGGCTCAGCGGGGCAGGGACTCGAAGCGGAGGCCGAAGCGGGCGAGGTATTTGCGGAGTCGATCCGCGTCGTTCGCGCTCGTCTTCTTCGCCCGCGACGCCGCGAACAGCGCTCGACCGGCCTCCGACAGGCTCTGGGACGCCCGACAGACCTCGAGGACGTCGGCGAGCTGCACGCGATCGAAGCGGTCGAGCGCGGCGGCGGCGGCGGGCCCGAGCGCGCGCTCCACCGCGTCCGCGGCGACGCCGCCCGCGCCGTCGCTCCAAGCCGCGACGAGGCGCGCGATCTCGGCCTCGACGACGAGGGCGGTGATGCGACCCGCGGGCGCGAGCGTGGCCATGCGCACCGCGGCCGCGTTGAGATCGCGGAAGTTGCTGCGCCAGGTGGCCCGCGGCGACGTCGCGAAGGCCATGAACGCAGCCCGCGCCTCGCGGCTCATGGTGACGCGCGACCCCACGAGCGGCTCCGCGCGCTCGAGCTCCCAGTCGAGGTTCGGGCCGATGTCCTCGGGCCGCTCCCGGAGCGGAGGGAGTCGGAAGGTCCAGAGCTGGATGCGCGCGAGGAGGTCCTCGCGGAAGCGGCCGCGCCGCACGTCGTCCCCGAGATCGCGGTTCGTGCCGCAGATGAGCTGGAAATCGCTGCGCTTCTCGCGGTCGGAGCCGAGCGGGAAGAACGTCTTGTCCTCGAGCGCGCGGAGGAGCATCGCCTGCTCGTCGAGGCCGAGCTCGCCGATCTCGTCGAGGAACAGCACGCCGCCGTCGGCCTTCATGAGCAGTCCGGCGCGATCGCTGGCGGCGCCGGTGAAGGCCCCGCGCACGTGGCCGAAGAGCGCGCTCATCGCCGCGTCGCCGCGGATGGTCGCGCAGTTGACGTCGGCGAGGTCGCCGCTCGCGAGGCGGCGCGCGCGCTTGAGCTCGTAGATGCGGCGAGCGAGGTGCGACTTGCCGGCGCCGGTGGGCCCGAGCAAGAGGAGCGGCGCCCGCGACCGCACGGCGACCTCCTCGATCTGCTCGATCATCCGGTTGAAGGCGGCGTTCTTGGTCTCGATGCCGCTCTTCAAGAACGCCCGCGCCTCGGTGTGCTCGAGCGCGCGACGCTGGGCGATCGCGTCGTAGCGCGAGAGGTCGAGATCGATCACGCGGTGGGCGCCGGGGCCCCCCTTCTTGCCCTTCGGCGGCGACGTCTGCAGGAGCCGGCCCGGGAAGTGGCGCGACTCGGTGAGCAAGAAGAGGCAGATCTGGACGACGTGGCTGCCGGTGGTGATGTGGACGAGGTACTCGTCCTTCTCGGGGTGGAACGCGAAATCCCGCGAGAAGTCGGAGAGCGCCGCGTAGACCTCCTCGAAATCCCAGGGATCGCGCAGCGGGAACGGAACCGCGTCCACCCGCGTCGCCGGTGAGACCTGCGCGATGTCGGCGCGGACGGTCTCCAGGATGTGGGCGTGGGTGGGGTCGTAGAGGAGGACGAGGCGACCGACCTCGAGGTCGTCGTGCTGCGTGAGCGAGACGGTGGGCCGCCACTTCTCCCAACGCTTCGGCCCGCCGCCGGCGTCGAGGACCGAGCCGAGGAGCCCAATCACGGTCACCATGAGCGACGGAGCGTACCCCAAGTCGGCCCCCGTTCGGTCCGCCGCGACAACGAGGCGCGGCCTCCGGGTCGGGCCTCGAGCCCGCGACGCGACGCGGCCACCATCCCGTTCGAGTCAGCGACGACGGGTGGTGAGCGTCTCGGCCACCGCGCGCAGCTCGTCGAGCGCGGCCGGGTCGCGGGCCTCCACCATGATCTCGGCGCGAGGCCGCGGGGAAGACGGCGCGGCCGCGCTGGTAGGCGCGATCGGCACGCTGGCGAAGAGCGAGCTGCCGGTCGAGGTGGTGGTGGACAGCCAGCTCATGGGCTGCTCGAAGACTCGCCCCGGCACCTCACGGCCGTCGCGCACCGGCGAGACGTGCGGCGCCCCGTCCAGCGAGACCACGACGTAGGCGTGACCGGACGGCGCCCCCAACGGCCGCAGGGGAAGGGCGCGCCAGACGTCCGGCAGGCCGTCGCGGTGGTGGAGGAGCACCCAGTCTCGAGGCACGGTGAGGCCGATCCCCTCGCCGGGCGATCTCGGGGAGGGCGACTCGAGCGTCCGGCGGCCCGGGCTCCGATCGATGGTGCGGTTGCCGAGCGTGACCGACGATCCGACGCGCTCCGCGAGCGCGACGCACGCCGCGGCGTTCGCGCGCGCCATCGGCTCC
>JAEUKG010001173.1 GCA_016794325.1 Myxococcales bacterium
GGGCTCCGGCGGCGCGGCCGAGCCGCCGCACGCGGCGACGAAGCTCACGAGGAGGAGCGCGGCGCGGCGGCTCATCGAAGGGCGCTCATCCCGTCGAGCACCCGCCCGAGGCGCGCTTGGACGTCGCGGGCGACGTCGGCGAAGCGGCCGTCGCCGCCCACGCCGATGCTCTGCATCGGGTCGATGGCCCCCACCACGACCTTGCCGTCGTCGCGCTCGTAGAGGACCACGTTGCACGGCAGGAGGACGCCCACGTGCGGGTCGGTCGACACCGCGCCGTGCGCGAGGGTGGGGTTGCACGCCCCGAAGATCGTGTACCTCCGGAAGTCGACGCCGAGCTTGGCGGCGAACGTCTTCTTGAGGTCGATCTCGGTGACGACACCGAACCCCTCTTTCTTCAGCTCTTCCGGCAACTTGGCGATGGCCGCGTCGAAGCTCACGGTGACATCGCGGAACGTGCCTCGGTCTCCGGTGGTGCCCATCTCCGCCTCCTCACGCAACCTTCGCCTGCTTGCGCACCTCGACCATGTCGAGCGCGCGCACCTTCTTCACGAGCTCGTCGAGCGCCGGGCCGGGCAACATCCCCGCCTGACGGAACAGGAGAATACCGTCGCGGAAGACCATGAGGGTGGGGATCGAGCGGATCTCCAGCGCTCCCGCGAGGTCCTGCTCGGCGTCCGTGTCGACCTTGGCCCAGGTGACGTCGGAGTGGCGCTTGGAGGCGGCCTCGAACACCGGGGCGAACGCCCGGCAGGGACCGCACCAAGCCGCCCAGAAATCGATGACGACGATGCCGTCCTTCTGGATGTGCTGCCCGAAGTTGTCGGCGGTGAGGGCGATGGTGGACATGCGAATCTCCTTCTCGTACGTGGGAGCCACGCTCCGCGCCGAAGGGTTCTCGCGGCGCCGGGCGGCCAGGCGGAGGTGGTCGCCGGGCCGAATCGTGGCTATAGGGTCACGAGGAGATGGATCCCGTCGTCGCGCGCGCCCAAGCCGGAGACCGAGCCGCCCTCGAAGAGCTCCTCGCGAGCGTGGCTCCGTCGATCCACCGCTTCGGCATGCGGATGTGCAAGAACCCGCACGACGCCGACGACATCCTGCAAGACACGCTGTTGGCCGTCGCCCAGCACCTCCCCGAGTTCGAGGGGCGCTCGTCGCTGTCGAGCTGGGTGTTCGCGCTCACGCGCAGCGCTTGCACGCGGCGTCGCCGCGGCCTCAAGAACAAGCCGGCGTTGAGCGACGATCACGTGGCTGAGGAGCCCGACACCCGCCCGAGCCCCGAGGCCCAGGCCGCGCAGCAAGAGCTCACGGTCGCGCTCGGTGCGGCCCTCGACGGCCTCCCCGACGACTACCGCGAGGTCATCCTGCTGCGCGACATCGAGGGGCTCACCGCGCCCGAGGCCGCCACCGTCCTCGGCCTCTCGGTCGACGCGCTGAAGAGTCGGCTCCACCGCGCCCGCGAGGCGCTGCGGGTGGCGCTCAAGCCCATCCTCGAGCCCGCGCTCGCGCCGGCGAACGGCTGCCCCGACGTGGCGATGTTGTGGTCGCGCAAGCTCGAGGGCGACCTCAGCCAGGACGACTGCGCGGCCATGGAAAAGCACATCCTCGGCTGCCCGACCTGCGGCGCGGCCTGCGACGCCCTCAAGAGCGCGCTCTTCGCGTGCCGCCGCGTGGCCGCGGCGCCGGTGCCACCGGAGGTGCAGGCGCGGGTCCGCGCCGCCGTCCGCGCGTGGGCCGACGGGGCCGCGACGGCGCCCTGAGCGAAGGTCCTTCCCAAGCGCCCTCAATAATGGAAGAAGGGGGGCGCTGGGCGGCCACCCTCCGGCGCCCTACACAAGGAAATCATGGAGAAAGCCGCATCTGCCACGTTCGTCGGATCGACGATCGGCAAGAAAGTGGTGATGGCCCTGTCGGGCATCGCTCTCTTCGGATTCGTCATCGCGCACATGATCGGAAACCTCCAGGTCTACCTGGGGGCCGAGGCGCTCAACGCGTACAGCGTGTCGCTCCACTCGCTCGGCCACGGGGCCGGGCTCTGGGTCGCGCGCGCCGGTCTGCTCGGCGCGGTGCTCGCGCACATCGGGTCCGCCTTCAGCCTCTGGCAGAAGAACAAGAGCGCTCGCAAGGTCCGCTACAAGATGTTCGCGCCGCGGGCGTCGTCGTACGCGTCGCGCACGATGTACGTGAGCGGGCCGATCCTCCTCGCGTTCATCGTGTTCCACCTCCTCCACCTCACGGCGGGGACGGTGCACCCGAGCTTCGTCTCGGGCGACGTGTACCACAACGTCGTGAGCGGCTTCGCGAAGCCGGCGGCGAGCATCTTCTAC
>JAEUKG010001181.1 GCA_016794325.1 Myxococcales bacterium
CACCGGCTTGCCCGAGACGAGCTCGTACATCATCGAGCCGAACGCGTAGACGTCGCTCCGCGCGTCGGCCTGCTTGCCGCGCACGACCTCGGGGGCGATGGTCTTGGGCGAGCCGAGCACCGCGAGCACGCCGGAGTGGCCGTTCGCGGCGATCGCCTTCTGGCGGAGGCGATCGGCGCCGAAATCGATGAGCACCGCCCGGTTGCCCTCGCCGTCCTTGCCGATGAGCACGTTCTCGAGCTTCAGGTTCCCGTGGGCGAGGTGCGACCGGTGCATCGCCGCGAGCGGCTCGAGGATCTGCTTGAGGAGCGCCTTGAGCTCGTTCACGTGGGCAGGGCCGGTGCGCGCGAGGCGCGCCGCGAGGGTGACGCCCTCGACGTGGTCGTAGGCGACGTAGAACACGCCGCTCGCGATCTCGCCGGCGCGCAGGCCCTTCGGCAGGCCGGGGTGCTCCAGCGAGGCGACGAGGCGGTTGGCGGTGAGGAAGCGGTGCACGGCGCGGACGTCGCGCGCGGCGTCGCGGCGGAGGACCTTGAGCGACGCCGCCTTGCCCGCGGCTTGCGCGAGGTAGACGATCGACAGCTCGCTCTCGCCGATCTTCTTCTGGACCGTGAACTCGCCGATGACGTGGCCGCCGGGGAGCTCCTCCTTGCCGAGGAGCGAGCCGAGATCGAAGAGGCGCGGATCGACCTCGCGCTTCTGGACGCGGATGACGTCGACGAGCGCCTCGAGGCGGTGACCGTCGACGCAGCGCTCCGTCAGCGCGCGCGCGAACGTCGCCTTGGCGCCCGTGCCGCCCACGTCCTCGGGGGCGAGGCCGAGGAGATCGCCGCTCACCTTCTGCAGCTCCTCGAGAGAAAACAGCCGCTCGAGCTCGCCGCGCACAATGTCGATCGTCGCGTTCATCGCCGAAAAACCCCGCGTTCGTGCAAAAGGTCGGACGCCGCAGGCCGAGGGCCCGCGAACGTGGAGAGGGCGCGCAGCTTAGCGAATACCCTCGCCTCACTCCACGTCTCGATTGGGATTCGAGTGCCCCCCAGCGCCGGGGGCGGGTGCAGTGGGGCTGTAACGCCTTGCGTCAGCCTTGCGTCATCCCGGGCGCGCGCCGACGAGCGCGCGGAGCACGGCCAGCAGGCGGTCGAGCACCCCCGGCGGGGCGTCCGGCTCGCGCGCCGTCGCGAGCCCGAGGGCGATGATCTCCTCCGCGGCCGCGCGAGGGACGAACGCTCCCGCGCAATCGGAGCAGCGGTAAACGGTGGGCGGAGGCCGATGCGGAGGCAGCGACGCGCGCTCGATCTCGGGCGCGCTCAAGAGCGGCTCGGCGGTGAGCGCGACCGTGCAGCGAGGGCACTTCCCCTCCCCGGCCTTGCCCGAGGCCGGGGCGTACACGGGCGGGCTCCCGGCCTCGCGGGTGAGGTGCGCGATGTCCCCGTCGAACCAGTCGATCCAGAGGCCGAGGCACGTCGGGCAAACGTCCACGAGCGCCTCGACGACGCGACGCTCCTCCATGAGCACCCCGCAGCTCGGGCAGATCGCCGCGCTCGTGCGGTAGTCGCCCACGCGCCCGCTCAGTGGTGGTGGAGGCGGTCGACGCCCGGGTGGGACTTGTCGCCCGGCTCGTGGCGCGGGTTGTTCGTCTGGCGGGAGCCGTCGACGCCGGTGAGCGACAAGAGGATCCCCTTGTCGTAGATGAACTGGTCGCGCGAGTCGTACGGCACCGCGTGCACGCCCGTGTCCATCCGGATCGCGTCGCAGGGGCACGCCTCGACGCAATAGCCACAGAAGATGCAGCGGAGCTCGTCGATGACGAACTTCACCGGGAAGCGCTCGTAGCCGCGGCGTTTGTCGCCCTCGGGGTACTCCCCCGCCTCGATGAAGATGCACTGCGCGGGGCACGCGGTGGAGCAGCAGAGGCACGCGACGCAGCGCGGGCTACCGTCGAGGCGCGTCGTCAGCCGGTGCACGCCGCGGAAGCGCTGCGGGTACGGGCGCTTCTGCTCGGGATAGGAGATCGTCGTGATGCCGGGGTCGAGGCGCTCGGTGACGGGATCGGGCCGCTTGCCGAGCACCATCTCCTTCGTGTTGCGGAAGAAGTGGCTCATCGAGACGCCGAGCCCCTTCACGATCGCCGGCAGGTACGACTGCGTGGTCAACGTCTTGTCGACGTATTGCACGGTGACGGCGTTGGTCGGTGAAGCGGGCTTTTTCGGGAACGCTGCCATGGTTTCTCGATCTTCCGGAGGGAGGACGCGCGTGGGGGCGTGCTCAGGCCTGCATCGGCGTGGCGACGGTGCCGCCCCGCTTGTCTGCCTGCTCGGCCGAGCTGCCGACGATGAATCGGGCGTGCTTGACCGGCTTGAAGAAGCCGATCACGAGCCAGAGGAGGCCGACGTTGATGAGCACGGCCACGATGGCCTGGGTGATGTCGTAGCCGAGCTTGATGGTCGGCTGGAACGTCGGCCCGAGCTTGTCGAGGGCGAGCCAGATCACGCCGGTCGCGAGGATGTTCGCGAGCGAAAGCGGCAGGAGCTTGCGCCACCCGAGCTTCATCAGCTGGTCGTAGCGGAAGCGCGGCAGGCTCCAGCGCACGAACGCCTGGAAGATGCACACCGCGAGCGTCTTGCCGAAGAACGCGCCGACGCCGAAGATCACGACCCAGATGTGGGGGAGCTTCTGCGCGAAGAGGATCTCGTCGCCGAACGCGAGGGTCAGCCCGTCGCGGTGGAGGAACGGGAGCTGCCAGCCGCCGAGGAAGATGGTGACGAGCAGCATCGAGCTCGTGACGACCTCCATGTATTCGGCGAAGTAGAACATGCCGAACTTCATGCCCGAATATTCGGTGAAGTAGCCCGAGACGAGCTCGCTCTCGGCCTCGGGGAGGTCGAACGGGATGCGCTTGGACTCGGCGACCGCGGCCACGAAGAAGAGGACGAAGCCGAGCGGCTGGACGAAGATGCCCCAGCAGTTCTCCCCCTGCCAGCGGACCATGTCCTCGAGCCGCATCGACCCGTAGATCATCATCGCGCCGATGAGCGTGAGGCCCATCGTGACCTCGTAGCTCACCATCTGGCTCGCGGCGCGGAGGGCGCCCATGAGCGAGAACTTGTTGTCGCTGGACACGCCGGCGATCGCCGCGCCGACGATGCCCTGGCCCGCGAGGGCGAAGACGTAGAGCAGGCCGACGTTGAGCGGCGAGACCGCGAGGTCGATCACGCCCTTGTTGGCGTTCAAGCCCGAGCGCATCGCCGCCGGCCACACCGTCGTCGCGACGCCCTTGGCGCACTGGCCGAGCTCGTTGGCGCGCGCGATGGCGACGCCGTTCTCGACGCAGATGACCCGCTTGATGTCGCCGATGGCGACGGTGTCGCCCATCGGGATCACCGCGGCGAGCGCGATGACCGGGATCATCGCGAGCATCGGCGCGAGGCTGAAGAGGAGCTTGTCCGCCTTCGGCGGCATGAAGTCCTGCTTGGTGAAGAACTTCACGCCGTCGGCCGCCGTGTGCAGGAGGCCGGCGATGCGGAGGTTGATCGGGCCGAGCTTGAAGCCGGCGCGGTTCGGGCCCACCCGGTCCTGGATCATCGACGACAAGCGCCGATCGACCCAGGTGAGGAAGCCAGCGACGTTGAACAAAAACCCGACCATGACGAGGATCTTCACCATCGCCGCGATCAGGTCTTGCGTAGTCGGGAGCCAGTTCATGGTCGTCCTATTGCTCCGCCGGGCTCGCGTGCGCCGCGGCCTCGGTTCCGAGCCAAGCGGCCCGGATTTCTTTCACGCGCTTGATGCCGAGATCGTGGCCGAGCTGCTTGGCGACCGCGGCCACCTGCTCCCAGCCGGGCTTGCTCGCGCCGATCGGCTCGAGGGCTTTGTCCGACAGCTGCCGGAGGCCGTCCTTGTTGACGTAGGTGCCGGGGGCCTCGGCCCAGGAGCAGGCCGGCAGGACCACGTGGGCGATCGCGGTGAGGGCGCCGTCGTCGTGGGCGGCGATGGCCACCAGCGCGCGGAGCATCCCGAGCGTGCTCGCGTCGTCGGCGCCGGCGGCCGGCGTCGCGCTGCCGAGCGCGACCACGTGGGTCACGACCCCGCCGCGGACGTCGTCGAGCAGCACCGAGTACGGCTTCGCGTTCGGCGCGAGGGCGAGGACGCCCTTCTGGTTGGAGCTCTTGTCGGCGCTGATGAGGATGTCGTCGCTCGCGCCTGCGGGGGCGCCGGTCCAGTAGAGCCGCGACGACCCCATCTTGCTCGCGAGCGCGAGGAGCGACCAGTTGTCCTCGAGCGACGCCTGCGCGCCGAGGACGAACGCGACGTGCTCGGGGGCGACGTCGCCGAGGAGCTTCTTCACCTCGGCGAGCGCCTCCTTGGTCGCGCGCGACTTCTGCCCGACGCGGGCCTCGGTGATGCGCCCCTCGTGCGCGCGCTTGTACGAGAGCATGCCGGGGTCGCACATCCAGAACTTGTTCACCGCCTCGTTGTCGCGCGGCCGGTAGCGGTGGGCCTTGTTGTAGCGCGGGTCGTAGTCGAGGTACGCGTTGCAGCCGGTGGCGCACCCTTGGCAGACCGACTTCGCGCTGCGGAGGAACCACACGCGCGCCTTGAAGCGGAAGTCCTGGGTGGTGAGCGCGCCGACGGGGCACACGTGCTCCACCATGAACGTGTAGTTTCCGTCGAGCTTGCGACCCTCGGCGACGAAGATCTCGTTCAGGTTGCCGCGCTCCCGCATCTCGAGGACGGGGTCCTTGGCGACCTCCTCCATGAACCGGATGCAGCGCGTGCACATCACGCAGCGCTCGCCGTCGTAGACGATGGTGGGGCCGAACACCACGCCCTTGGGCTTGTGGATCGGCTCGTCGCGCATGCGCTTCTGCGTGCCCTGGTGCTCGAGCCAGTAGTCCTGGAGCTTGCACTCGCCGGCCTGGTCGCAGATCGGGCAGTCCACCGGGTGGTTCAGGAGCAGGAACTCCTGCACGTGGGACCGGGCCTCCTTGACGTGCTGGCTCGAGTCCGAGAAGACCTCTTGCCCCTCGACCGCCGGCATCTGGCAGGCGGGCATGAGCTTCGGCTTCTGCACCGGCTTGTATTCGCCCGTCGCGCGATCGAGCTCGACGATGTCGAGCATCACCGGGCGCTGGTTCGGCGCCGGCTTGATCTCGACGAGGCACATGCGGCAGTTGGCCGGGGCCGAGAGGCCCGGGTGCCAGCAATAGTGAGGGATCTCGATGCCCTGGCGCCAGGCGGCTTTGATGATGCTCTCGCCCGGCTCGAAGGGAATTTCTCGGCCGTCCAGCTTGAAGGTGGGCATTGGGCCGGGCCAGTTATAGGACCACCTCCGGCCGGATTTCCACGAATTTCCGCGGCCCCCCCGGCGAAACGGCGCAACGAGGGCCGGGGCCGGCCGATGGGCCCCCATGGGCCAGGAACGGGACGGGGCGGATCGGCGCCCGGGGCACGCGGCGTTGGTGTGGTGGGTCGCGCTCGGGACCGTGGTGACGGGCCACGTCCTCGCGCGAGACCTGGCGGAGCTCGGCCACTCGACCGACGCCGCGCTCGCCCTCCTCGGGGCCGACCTCTCCATCGTGGGCCTCGCGTGCGTCGCCGCGCTCCTCGTGGGGCGGCGACGCGGCGGACGCGCGCGCCGGCGCCGGCCCCTCGGGGTGGAGCAGCTCCCGCGCTTGTGGCTCGAACCGCGCGACGCCGAGGCGACCGAGGCGACCGAGGCGACCGCGTCGACGCTCAGCGTCCCGAGCTGACGCGGCGAGCCGTCAGTGGTCGCACTCGCCGCCGATCATGTTGAGCGACCCGAACGTGGGGACGATGTCGCTCAGCATGCTGCCGACGAGGAGCTTCTCGAGGCCGCCGGTGATCGGGTAGCACGGCGGGCGGATGCGCACGCGGTGGGGCGTGCCCGAGCCATCCGAGACGAGATAGAAGCCGAGCTCGCCGTTGCCGCCCTCGGTGTAGGAGTAGACCTCCCCCGCCGGGACCTTCGCGCCCTCCATGATCAGCTTGAAGTGCTGGATGGTGGCCTCGATGGTGTTGTAGACGGCCGACTTCTCGGGGAGGACGACGCGCGGGTCGTCGCAGTTGACGGGCCCGTCGTCGGGCATGCGCTCGCACACCTGCTCGATGATGCGGATCGACTGCCGGATCTCGCCGAGCCGCACGAGGTAGCGATCGAGGGTGTCGCCCTTCGTCCCCACCGGGACGTCGAAGTCGACCTCGTCGTACTTGAGGTAGGGGTGAGCCTTACGGACGTCGTACGGCACGCCGCACGCGCGCAGGCAGGGCCCGGTCCACGAGAGCGAGAGGGCGTCGGCGGCGCTGATGGGGCCGACGTTCTCGAGGCGATCGATGAAGATGCGGTTCTTGAGGAGGAGCGACTCGCCCTCCTCGACGAGGCGAAGGACCTCCTTCACCGTCGCGAGCGTGAGCTCCTTGAACGCGGGTGACGGGGGCTTCGCCATCCCGCCGATGCGGCCGAAGGAGTGCGTGAGGCGGGCGCCCGTCTCCTCTTCGAGGACGTCCCAGATCATCTCGCGGCCCTTGACGAACCAGAGGAACGGCGTGATCGCGCCGAGCTCCATCGCCATCGCGCCGTCGCACGTGAGGTGGTCGGAGATGCGCGCGAGCTCGCCGAGGGCCATCCGGTACCACTGGCAGCGGTCGGGCACCTGGATGTCGCAGAGCTTCTCGACCGCGAGCGCGTAGCCGACGTTGTTGAGCATCGGCGAGACGTAGTTGAGCCGGTCGGCGTAGGGGAACACCTGGGCCCACGTGCCGCGCTCGCACATCTTCTCGAAGCCGCGGTGCAGGTAGCCGATCTGGACGTCGGCCTTCAGGATCGTCTCGCCCGACAGCTCGAGGACGATGCGGACGGTGCCGTGCATCGCGGGGTGCGACGGCCCCATGTTGAGGTGCATCGGGTCGGAGGGCAGCTCGAGCTCGGTCTCGTCGAGCTCCAGATCGATCGGCTCCATCTCAGGACTCGTCCTTCTCGGTGCTCCAGGCCTTGCGCCCGAACGACATGCCCTCGTCGGCGCGGAACGGCGCGAGCTTGTCGACGGGAACGCCCGCCTCCGCCTCGGTGCGGTACGGGATCAGCGGCTGGGTCTTGTCGGCCGGGTAGCTCTTGAGGAGCGGGTGCCCCTCGAACTCCGGATAGAGGAGGATGCGGCGGAGGTCCGGGTGACCCTTGAACTTCACCCCGAACATGTCGAACGTCTCGCGCTCGAACCAGTTCGCGCCCGACCACACGTCGGTGAGGGTGTCGATCTCCGCGCCCTCGGCGTCTTCGTCGCCCACGCGGGCCTTCAGCCGGAGCCGATGCCGCTTGGCGATCGAGTAGAGGTGGACGACGACCTCGAGCCGCGGGAGGCGGTCCGGATAGTCGACGGCGCACAGGTCGACGAGCATGTCGAACTGCATCTGCCCGTCGGCGCGGCAGAACTCGGCGATCTCCTTCCAGCGGGACGCGTCGACCACGGCGGTCTCGTCGCCGCGGAACGAGCTCGTCTCGAGCACGGCGTCGCCGAAGCGCTCCTTGAGGCGGTCGAGGGCTCGCTGGCTCACGCGCGCCTCTCCTTCTTCCCGCGCACGAGGTCGCTCGCCGCGACGAGGTCCTTCGGGACCACGTCCGCGCGCGGCTTGACGATGCGGGGCGTGCGATCGCCGTGCGCGATCTTGTCTTGGAGGAGCAGGAGCCCGTCGATGACGGCCTCGGGCCGCGGCGGGCAGCCCGGGACGTAGACGTCGCAGGGGATGATTTTGTCGATGCCGGCGACCGTCGTGTAGTTGTCGTAGAAGCCGCCCGAGCTCGCGCAGGTGCCGAACGCGAGGACCCACTTCGGGTCCATCATCTGCTCGTAGATGCGGCGAAGGACCGGCGCCTGGCGCTGGCTGATCGTGCCGACGACCCACAAGAGGTCGCTCTGGCGAGGCGAGAAGCGCGGGGCCTCGGCGCCGAAGCGCGCGAGGTCGAAGCGCGGGCTCGTCAGCGCCATGAACTCCATGCCGCAGCACGCCGTGACGAACGGGTACATGAAGAGCGAGTATTTCCTCGCCCAGTTGAGGAGATCGTTGACCTTGGTGGTCGCGAAGCCGGCCTCGCTCCCGCCCATCTCCACACGATTCGGCGCGGTCAGCTCTCCCATTCGAGGGCACCTTTCTTCCAGCAGTAGACGAGCCCGACGACGAGCACCGCGATGAAGCCGAACATGCTGAGCAAGCCCGTCCAGCCGAGGCTCTTGAACTGCACCGCCCACGGGTAGATGAAGACCGCCTCGATGTCGAAGACGACGAAGAGGATGGCCGTCAGGTAGAACTTCACGGACAGCTTCAGGTGGTTGCCGCCGGAGCTCTCGGAGCCGCACTCGAACGGCTTCATCTTCTCGGGCGTCACCTTGAGCTTGCCGCCCAAGAAGGTCGCGCCGACGAAGAACGCTCCTGCCACGAGGGCCGCCACGGCCAACATCAGGAACATCGGGGCGTATGTCGCGATCATCGGTCGTCTAGCCTTAGTGCCCCCCTGTCCACGTGTCAACCACGCCAAACAACATCGGTTTTGTCGCGCCACCCCCGGGCCGGGGGCTCGGGCGGCGACTTTTCGCCTCAAGGTCCGCCGGTGGCTGCCGTTGTCACAGGATGGGCTCGGTCTTCGCGCCCGGCCCCGTGCCGGACGTGTGACTCGAGCCGTGGAGGTGACGCATGGGCCAGTCGAGCGGCGCTCCTCCGGTCGGGGGGATCGCCGAGTCCCATATTCGCGAGCTCGCCCCACCGCGGCGCTCCCCGGAGGCGGGGCAGAGCCCTTGGTCGACCGAGGAGGCGCAGCCCGCCGTCACCACGTCCTTCTCCCCCAGCGCCGAAATGCTGAGCCGCCTCGAAGACCTGCGCCGCCGAGAGCCGGTGCGCTTCGTCTTCGCCGTGCACACCATCGCCGACCGGCTGCGCGAGCTCGCCGAGAAGGCCGAGCGGATGAACCCCGCGCTCCTCAAGCTCGCCGACAAGTTCGAGCTCGCGTCCAAGGTCGGCGACCTCGGGCCGCTCAAGCCAGGCGCCGAGCTCGGCAAGGTGCAGGCCGCGCCCGTCATCTCGGACGTGCTCGAGCACATCCCGCCCACCCCCGGCGAAGACCCCTGACTTCAGCCCGCCTTCGCGCCGAGCGCGAGCCGCGCCTTCCACGCGGTGAGCGCGGGCCCGAGCTTCTCCTCGATGGTGCGGAGCGTGTCCGCGAGGTCCTTCTCGGGGGCGCCCGAGCTGAGCGCGTCGCGGGCGCAGGCGTAGGCGGCGACGTACTTCTTGCGCTCGACGAACGCGCGCGCGAGAAGCGGCATGACCTCTTGCGGGCGGCCGCCGAACGCGATCGAGCGGCGGAGCGGCCCGATCGCCTCCCCCGGCCGCTCGTTGAGGAGCAAGGCCTCGCCGAGGCGCCGGAAGAGCTCCGCCGCCGCCATCCCCTCTTGGGCGTATTGGATGCCGATGCGGAAGACCTCCTCCGCCTGCTCGATCTCGCCGAGGTGGACGCACGCCGATCCGAGGAGGCCGAGCCCGCGCGCGATGAGCGCGCGCGCCTCGGGCGCGAGCATCTGCCCCTCGGGTGTGCGCAGGAAGATGGCCAGCGGCGCCGGCCACGCGCCGAGGAGGGCGATGACCTTGGGCCACTCGCCCTTCTGCGCGAGCGTCTCGGCCTCGGCGACCTTGGTGAGATCGATGGCGCTGCGCGCGCCCGACGCGACGCGATCGAGCTCCTCGCGCACGTGGGTGCGGATGCGCGCGCGGAACGCCTGGAGATCGTACTTCTCCTCGCTCCCGTCGTGGGACACGAGCAGGCTCGCCTCTTTGTTCTCGATGGAGAGCGAGAGGAGCGAGTAGCCGTAGAGCGGCGCGAGCAGGAGGTAGCGCACGCCGATGTAGAGCTGGATCGCCTCGATGTCGGTCTCGCGGGCGGGGGCGCTGACGTCGGAGTCTTCGTCGACCAGGAGCGCGCCGACGAGCCGACGCCGGAAGTCGGCGAGCGTCAGCCGCTGCGGCTCGAGCTCACCTTCGTCGGCGCCGCCCACCACGAAATCGACCAGCGTCTGGTCGGGGCTCCGGCGGTCGACGGTGAGCGCGGTGATGCGGGCGCCGACGATGATCGAGAACGCGAAGAACCGCTCCCCCACGATCTCGCACAGGGCCTGAAAGCTGCCGATGCCCTCGCCGATGCGCTCGAACCAACCGTCGGTTCGCAGGGCGTCGAGCGGGAAGACTTTCTCTTTGGAGGCCATGCTCTCGCGGGGCTGGCGCACTTCGTGCGCCGAGCGATTACGGTCTCACGACGGAGCGTAGAAGTCGAGGGGCTCTCCGCCAGTGGCGGCAAACCGGCTTCATTTTGCAGCCTTCGCAGACGGCGGCGTCTCGGCGCTCGCGGCAGCGCTGCACCATGCCGAGGTGGCAGAGGGCGAAGTCGAAGCGGACGGGGTCGCTCGGATCGTATTGGCGGAGGTGTGCGGTGATCTCCTCCGCCGCGCGCCACGAGGCGGCGCGCTCCGCCGTAAAGCCGAGGTTTCGCCCGATTTTTTCGATGTGGGTGTCCACCGGACACAAGAGCACCTCCGGGGAGATCGGCCACAGGCCGAGGTCCACCCCGTCGGCGCGTCGCACCATCCATCGAAGGAAGAGGAGGAGGCGCTTGCAAGCCCCGCCCCCGTGGACGTCGGGCAGGAGGTGGGCCGGCCCTCGGCGCGCCGTCGATCCGCGCGCCGGGAAGCCGCCGAGCTCGCGGATCGCCTCCACGAGATCGAAGAGCGCGGACCGCAACCCTTCGGCGCCGGCCTGCGGCGCGCCGGGCGCGCGCGCGAGCGAGCGCGCGAACGCGGCGCCGAGGCTCCCCTCTTCGCGCTGCAGGCGGCGCGCGCCGACGAGGAGCCTCGCCACGTCCTCGCCGAGGAAGACCCGGTGCTTGAACCCGTCGAGCCGGCGCCGCGTCGCGCGGGGGTCCTCGGCGACCCGGGTCGGCGCGGCCCCGAGGCGCGCGACGACCTCGCGAGCCTTCTCGCGGATGGTGCCGGCGCCACCGAACGCGAGCGACGACGCGACGAGCGCGACGAGCTCGCGATCGAGCTCGCCTCGCTGCTCGTGCA